>DASXBH010000156.1:0-7566 GCA_036491775.1 Candidatus Acidiferrum sp. | reverse complement strand
AGCGCGAACGTGAATTTTGATTTTGCGGGCGGCTTTCCGAATACAGCAAATGGCGTGGCGTTTGGCATTGTGCGGCTTCGGACCGGAACAATTCGTCTCGACTGGAATGACACCTCACTTGTCGCCGGGCAAGATGGCCTTTTTTTTGCCCCGCTCACTCCGACCACCTTAACTTCGCTCGCGATTCCCGCGCTCTCTTACACCGGAAATCTGTGGAGTTGGACTCCGCAAGTGCATATCGAACACCGCATCACGTTGTCCGACACGTCTAACTTGCTGTTGCAAGGCGGCATTCTGGATTCCCTTACTGGAGAGTCGCCTACGGAGTTCTATCGAACTCCAAGTGCGGGAGAACAATCCGGTCAGCCGGCCTATGCCGCACGCATTGCCTGGACGCGCCGAGCTTTTGGCAAAGACCTCACCGTGGGATTCGGTGGATATTACGGGCGGCAAAATTGGGGATGGTCGCATAACGTCGATGGATGGGCGGGCATCACGGATGTCACGCTTCCGCTAGGAAAAATGTTCGATCTAACCGCGGAATTTTATCGCGGACGGGCCGTTGGCGGCCTCGGTGGGGGTATCGGGCAAAGTCTGTTATTGTCGGGACCGATCTTTAATACCTCGACCGTGGTCCGCGGGCTCGATTCGCTGGGCGGGTGGGTGCAGCTGAAATTCAAGCCGCAACCCAAGTGGGAAATTAACTTGGCTTATGGGCAAGATAATCCGTACGCTAGCCAATTACGAGCATTTCCCGCCAGTGCGATTTATTATGGAGGCCCGGAGCTCTCGCGTAATCGCAGCCCGTTTGTGAATTTCATGTACCGCGTCCGCTCGGATGTACTTTTTTCCGTTGAGTATCGCCGCTTGCAAACTTATATGCTGGATAGCCCTGCAAATGTCGCGAACCAGACCAGCGTAAGCCTGGGATATTTATTTTGATTCGGTCGAAGGAATGATTTTCGCCACCAAAGTTAGTTATGCGCTCGTATTGCTCGTGGCCGCATTTCTCGCGGCTGCGATCCCAGTCCGCGCCCAGGATAAATCCGTGTCGATCACGGTTCTTGTGACGCGCTCCGGCACAGTGAACGCCAAAACTCCCGGGAAAGCGCCCGATTCTTCGAATGTGGCGGTCTGGCTCACGCCTCTGGACTCCACAACAGAAACTCATCCGCCTGTACCGCTCCCGCTCGCACCAAGACTGGTGCAGCGCAATAAGACCTTTGAACCTCACCTGCTAATCGTGCTGGTTGGCACCATGGTCGAATTCCCCAACAAAGACCCATTCTTCCACAACATTTTTTCCCTTTACGACGGCAAGCGATTCGACCTGGGCCTTTACGAAGCAGGCACTACGCGTTCCGTTATGTTTGACCGGCCCGGCGTCAGTTTCCTGTTCTGCAATATTCACGCCGCTATGAGTGCCGTGGTTGTCGCCGTCGACACGCCGTACTTTGGGCTCTCCGATCACTCCGGAAAGGTGATTATCCGTGACGTTCCGGACGGCCGCTACCAGGTGAATGTCTGGTATGAACGAAGCCTGCCAGAATATCTAACCGGACTAAAGCGTACCGTGAACATCACCAACGCGAATCGCAATCTGGGTGTCATCAAAATCGCTGAGAATCAAACCGTTTCCCCAACCCACAAGAACAAATACGGCATGGACTACGTGCCCCCGCCCAGTCCCGAGTACAACCGCCCCTGATACGCCTCGGTCGCTGCGACGAGTCTAGTTCCCGCCAGACCGGTTTCTCGCCAGTCTTCGCCGAATTTACTCTTTGTTTACAATTCTCAGACAATGCTCTGACACCGCCATTCCTCGAGTTCTTTACCTTTGCAGTGCATTCCGATTGCAACTTAAGGAGAATTCGATGTCGAGAAACGTGTGCGCCCTCTCTGGAATTTCTCTCCTGCTGCTCGCCCTTCTCTCGGCAGGTTCCAAAGTCCTTGCCGACGACGACAACGTCTTAAAACATCTTCACACCGTCAGCACCATTGCCTCCACGCTCCCACCAAATCAGGACGTGAATCCTTACGGCGTGGCACGCGTCAACCACACCATCGGCAATTTGACCGAAGGCCACATTTTGGTAAGCAATTTCAATAATTCCGGCAATGCTCAGGGCACCGGCACTACGATCGTCGACGTCGCCCCGAACGGTTCGGTCAGCCTCTTCGCGCAAATCAATGCTGCAACTCTGCCGGGGCCATGCCCGGGAGGTGTTGGCTTAACGACTGCCCTCGTAGTGTTGCGCACCGGTTGGGTAATCGTGGGCAGCCTGCCAACCACCGATGGCACCTCGGCCACCGCTCAGGCTGGATGCTTGATCGTTCTCAATAACACTGGAACTCCGGTCGAAACATTTTACGGTTCGCTCGTTAATGGCCCGTGGGATATGACTGCCTTCGATGCCGAAAACGAAGCCGCGCTTTTCGTGACTAACGTCCTCAACGGAACGCAGGCGGCGAAAGGGGCCGTGGTCAATCAAGGCACCGTCGTGCGGATTAACGTTTCCGTCTCCGAAACAAAAATGCCCTGGCTTGAGTCCATTACCGTGATTGGTTCAGGCTTCCCGGAGCGTACCGACATGGCAGCGTTGGTGATCGGACCAACCGGCGTTGCACTAAGTCCGAACTGTGCGGCATCCGATGGCGATGATTGTGAAACTAAGTTCAAAGACGCTGACGGGCCAGTATTGTATGTCGCCGATACGCTCAACAATCGAATCACTGTGATCCGCGACGCGCTGTCTCGCCGTCACTCCGCCGGGACCGGCGACACGCTCACAGCTGGCGGCAGCCTCAATGGTCCACTCGGACTGACAACCACCGAGGGTGGCCACATCCTTGCCGTGAATAGCGGCGACGGCTTCATCACAGAAATCACGGCGCAGGGCGCGCAGATTGCCAAGATGCAGCTCGATAGTTCCGGAAACCCCCCGGGAGCTGGCGCGCTGTTCGGATTAATCTTCGACCCCGGTCTTGGAGTCGTTTTTGTCGACGATGCCACCAACACTTTGAACCTTCTTCACTAAAACGTGAAGTCCGATACACCAGTCGTACCGCCCTGCTGCGCGACCGAAGTGAAATTCAAGTTGGCCCAGCAGGGCAGCGGTATAATAGACCAGTATTCTGCCCGAAGCAGAACACGACCGAAGCTAGCCTCCGGTCCAGAAGGAAACGCGTGGATACCATTTTAATTGTCGAAGACAGCCGTCCGATGCAGCGCACCTTGCAGCGCCTCTTTGAGGCCGACGGCTTGGCCGTGCAGATTGCCGGAGATGGTGTCGCCGGCATTGAAAGTTTTCGAAAGCAGACCCCCAGTGTCGTGGTGTTGGATCTCAAGCTCCCCCGCATGCCTGGGAAAGAAGTGTGCCGCGCTTTCAAAGCGCACGCCGCATCCGTTCCCGTAGTCGTTTTAAGCGCCAACAATGAAGTAGAGGATAAAGTTCTTCTGCTCGAGCTCGGCGCCGATGATTACGTAACCAAACCTTTCAGCCCCAAGGAACTGCTGGCGCGTGTGCGAAGAGCGATGCGTCGCAGCGGTTCGATCTCCGAAGCCTCAACCATCGCAGCATCAGGCACCCAGCACGAAGTTTTGGCCTTCGATGAAGTGCGCATCGATTTCACCAGCATGGCCGCCACTCGCGGCGCAAAGTCTCTGAGCTTCACCGCGCAGGAATTCAAGTTGCTGAAATATTTCGCCAATGCCCCTTCGCGTGTAATCTCGCGAGAAGAGTTGTTGAACGAGGTTTGGGGCTACGAGAATTATCCAACCACCCGCACCGTTGATAATCACGTGCTCCGGCTCAGACAGAAGCTCGAACCCGATCCTGCCAATCCTCGCTACTTCCTCACCATGCATGGCTCTGGCTACAAATTCATTCCCGGCGATTTGGTCCCCGCACCGGAAACAGCCAAGCGGTAGCCCCGGAGGGCCATGGCACGCCTGCGACTACGCACACAATTGGTCATCGCAACCTTGTTGATTATCTGCGCTCTATTGGGCGCGATTCTCTTTGTTGTCGGCCACACCATGCGCTCCGAAATCGCCGAGGGCGCGCGGCAGAGCACCGAAGCTTCGCGGAACGCCTTCGAAAACGTCCAGCAGGAACGAGAGCGCCAGCTATCACACACCGCGGCGATGCTCGCGGAACTGCCTCCCCTCGAAGCGATGATGGCCACCCAGCATGCGCTCACCATTCAAGACGCATCCCAGCCCTTTTGGGAATTGTCTGGGAGCCAGCTTTTCGTGCTTTCCAGCGTAGAAGGACGCATTCTTGCTTTTCACGCTGCGAAACCGGGCTGGGACTCGGCCCTCGCCGAAGCAAGCTTAAGGAAGTCAGTGGAGCAGGGGGAGGACACCGCGTGGTGGTATGGCAACGGTCAACTCTATCGTGTTTTTCTGCATACCATTTCGGCTGGCAGTAACAACGAACGGCGGCAACTCGGAACCATCGCCGTTGGCTATCAAATTGACTCAACAGTGGCGGCCGAAGTGGCGGCTACGTCCGGGAGCCAGATAGCGCTCTCGGCCGGCAAAAAAATTATCGCTTCAACTTTTTCTCCGAATGAAGAAAACGAGCTGCAAGCAAAGATCAATTCAGATCAAGTATTGGCGAACATCACGAACGAGCTTGCCTTAGGCTCCGATTATTATCAAGCTGCCGCCGTATCTATTCATGACGGGCCGCCAACCAGCGTGATGTGTTACGTCCTGATGTCTTTGCGGCCGGCAAACATTTTTCTGCAGCGCCTCAATCGCATTATTTTAATTCTTGGCCTCTCCGCAATCCTGCTCGCCGGCATCCTTCTTAGCTTCGTGTCCACAACTATTACCCACCCACTCGATAATTTGGTCGCCGGCGTTCGCGCACTCGCCGAAGGCGATTACACCTATTCCATCAAACCGCGCGGCAGCAGTGAAATTGCCGAACTGAGCGAGGCCTTTTCCAAAATGCGCGGTGAGTTACAAACTTCGGAACAGCGCCGCTTTGCCGCTGAGCGTATTGCCGCCTTTGGCAGAGCGGCCAGCTCTATCTCGCATGATCTTCGTCATTACCTCGCTGCCGTGGTGGCCAACGCGGAATTCCTTTACGAAGCGGAAAAGCTCAAGTTGAACCGCGACGAGATCTACGGTGAGATTAAGACCGCCTCCGAGCAAATGACCGATCTGTTGGATTCGCTGCGTGAACTGTCTCGCGCAGAAGGTTCCATTTCTCCACGGCCCGCCTCCATCGATCAAACCATTCGCCGTGCTGCCGACGCTGTTCGAGCTCGCGCCGAATTGCGCACCCGTTCCATTACGCTTCGCACCTCCGGAGACATGTCGGGAACCTTTGATCCGCAAAAGATTGAACGCTGCTTCTTCAACTTGGTGTTAAACGCGGCGGAAGCGTCAACGCAAGCGCAAAGTGAGATTGCCGTAGACATTCGCTCGCTGTCGGGGGTGTTCGAAATTCGCGTTGTCGACCAGGGTTCCGGCGTACCCGCCAGTATTCGCGACACTCTGTTTGACCCGTTCGTCAGCTACGGTAAGCCTACCGGAACGGGTCTGGGCTTGGCGATTGTGAACAAAATCGTCAACGATCATGGCGGTTCTGTCACGGTGGAGCACACTTCGATTTCCGGCACCACCTTCCTGGTGAAATTGCCGCGCCGCGTTGCCGCTTTGAGCGAATCAACTCAAGCCGTAAGCACGTAGCTCACTTTCGCCTTTGTTCCGAGACTTTTTCGTGACTTCGAAGTAACAATGTTTTTGCCCGCCGGCGACAAACCTTCCCAAGTAACGTTGCAAACTCGCTCTCGATACGCTGCACGAATAAAGTTCGGGCGGAATCCATTCAGGGAGGAAAATTTATGAAGTCAGTAGGGTTGATGAAATTTTCGGGAATGTCCTTCGGACTCCTTCTATTTAGCCTCTCCATGAGCGCTGGAGCATCCGCTCAATATGGCGGAGGAATGGGCGGAACAGGGACCGGTTCGACAGGTTCGGGCAGCACCGGGAGCACCAGCGCGTATAGCTCCGGAAGCGGGAAAGCGATCGGCATCGGAGTCGGTGCGGCGGCGGGCGCCGCAGTCGGCATCGGGTTGCTGGTTCATCATCACCGCGTGGTCGCCGCGCGCAATCAGGCATCCCTTATTGGCTGCACGCAGTCCGTACTCAACGGAATCAGCCTGAAGAATGAGACCGACGACCTCACCTACAGAATCGTTTCTGGTTCCACTTCGTTGCAGCCCGGCGAGCGCGTTGAAGTCAGGGGAGCCATGGCCAGCCAGGGCTCAGAAGCGCCCGCGTTCCACGTGCAAAGTCTGGTCAAGAATTACGGTACGTGCGGTTCGGCATTCGCAGCCGCGAAATCTCCCGAGGGCAAGAACGCAACCGCACAGTTGGCTAAGTAGCGCTTGTCGCTTCGATCAAGCTAAACGCAAACATACGAGGACCGGGCAAACTCAGCTTTGCCTCGGCCCTCGTTTTTTTGTTAGCAGTGCTCATCACTTGCTTTGGCCAGTCTAAAACTCACTGCACTGCCACCGTCGGAATTTGCCCACACCAACGGCAATTTCCGAGCAATGTCTCGATTGCCCCCGGTCACGACTCGAAATCCACCGTTTGGCGAAATTCCCTACAAGAAACGCTGTATGTCCACTCAACCTTGCTCTGGCTAACATCTCACCAACTATGGCAAACGGTTCCACGGTCCCCAACGTCAACGGGTTGTTGGACGCTTAAAACGTGTTCTGGTCCAATCGAACGGCATCACGCAAACTAATTTCACGAATTCCCTGAGGTGCTTACTGATGCGCTGCCGCATCCTTATCGTGGATGATCATGAAGTAGTGCGCCGCGGCCTTCGCACCCTTTTGTCTGCACGCAGCCAGTGGGAAATTTGTGGCGAAGCCTCTGACGGCCTCGAAGCTATCGAGAAGGCAAAGGCCTTGCACCCCGACGTCATTTTAATGGACATTTCCATGCCGCGCATGAATGGCCTGGACGCAACTCGCCTTCTACAACTCGAAATTCCGGAAAGCAAAGTCATCATCGTCAGCCAAAATGATCCGAGAATCGTTCGCGAGCAAGCCCGGACTATCGGCGCCGCAGCTTATGTGGTGAAAAGCGACCTTAACGAAAAACTCCTTGCCACTATCGACGAGGTCATCGGCGCGGCTCCCAGTCCCTCGTCGGCGCCCGCTCAGCCAACAGCATCGCAAGGCCCAGCCGGTGGTTGGCTTGCCGGAGGCGGTGGACTCGGTCAACTGATCCGCGAATACGACTGGTCGAAAACCCCGCTAGGCGCCCTCGATCATTGGCCACAAAGCTTGCGGACTTCCATCAGTCTCATGCTCAACTCTCGTCACCCGATGTGGATCGGCTGGGGGCCGGAGATGACCTTCCTCTATAACGATGCGTACATCGCGGTCTTGAGCGAGGCGAAACACCCGCAAAGCTTGGGCCGGCCGGCGCGCGAAGTATGGTCGGAAATCTGGGACATCTGCGGTCCGTTGGCCGACAAAGTTCTCGAAAGAGGCGAGGCCGCCTTCGTTGACGACGTTCGTCTTTTC
>DASXBH010000155.1:0-7292 GCA_036491775.1 Candidatus Acidiferrum sp. | reverse complement strand
TTGCCATCGCGATGGCCTGCTCGGCGTCCCGAACCACGCAGATCGACATAATCGGCCCAAACGTCTCGTCCTGAAAAAGCTTCATGGACGAGTTCACGCCTTGAATCACGGTAGGTTCGAAGAAGTTTGGCCCAAGATCCGACCGCGGCCGTCCCCCGCACAAAACCTTGGCGCCTTTTTGCACCGCATCGGCAATCAGATCGCTCATTCGTTGCACATGCTGCGGACGAATCAGCGGGCCAATTTCTGTCTGCGGATCTCTTCCGGAGCCGATCCGCAATTTTTTGGTTTTCTCCACGCATTTGCGCACGAACACTTCGGCCACCGCTTCTTCAACAAACAATCGTTCGACCGACAAACACACCTGCCCGCAATTGGTGAAGCTGCCCCACACCGCTGCGCTCGATGCAACCTCCAGATTCGCGTCCCGCAATACAAGCATCGCGTCTTTACCACCCAATTCCAGCACGCTGGGCAGAAGCAACGGTGCGCATGCCTCGGCCACATGCCGCCCAGTAAACACGCTTCCGGTGAAGAACACTTTGTCAGGCCGCGCGTCAATCAGCGCCTGCCCAACTTCCCCTCCACCCTGCAGCACGATAACCAGGTCCGCAGGAAATCCGGCATCGCGAAACAACTTCTCAATCAACACCCCGCATTCCGGGGTGAAGTCACTGGTCTTGCAAAGCACCGCATTGCCAGCCATCACCGCGGGAATCATCTGGCTCACGGGAATGGCCAGGGGATAATTCCAGGAACTGATGATCGCCAGCACGCCTTTCGGCTCGTAATAGATCGTGCCCAGTTTGGCTTTGGCCGCGGTGTTGTGATGCGGAACATCCTCCGGTCTCAGCAAATCCGTGCCTTGTTTGGCAAAATAGTCCGCAGTATCCAGGGACACAAAAACATCTGCGAATAACGCCTCCACACGGGGCTTACCAGATTCGCGGACCACCACGTCGGCCAACGTGTCGCGCGCTTCTAAAATTTTCTGCTTCAACACCGCAATCCGTGCGCAGCGTTCTTCGATCGACACTCGAGCCCATGCCCGTTGCGCGACTCTCGCTTTTGCCAGGAGTTGCGGCACGGCCAGGGGCGACGTCCGCTCAAAGGAGCCACAAACCTGCCCGGTCGCCGGATCGATTGACGCTACCGTATCCACTGCGATTGGATTCGCTACCATATTCTGAATTCTAGCTGAAAACCGCGGCGATCATCATCCGTGTTCCATCTGGATTCAGCAGCACGACTGTCCACGGAAGCTCAATTTCCGGCTCGCATTGTGTAGATTTTGCCTCTGCCTCTTTCAGCACCTTCTCACAACCACAAGCACGTCCTGGAATCTCCAGCTGTTACCATCAAATCTGCTCGCACGCCGCGTTGTGCCTGCATCTCTCTTGTAGAGCGCGGAAGGTTTTTGCAACACTCCAGCTTTCCGCAGCTATGAGCGCACCACTACACACTTCGCTGTTCGACGAAGTCTCTTCGAAGCAGCCCACGCCCGTGGTCGCATCTTCATCCCCACGGCCGGTAGCGGCACCCAATCGGGCCCAGCTACCCTTCGCTCTGGCCATATTTCTGAGCGCGTTTCTACTCTTCCAGATTCAGTTGATCCTCGGAAAACAAATCCTGCCGCTCTTTGGGGGAGCTCCCGCCGTTTGGACCGCCTGCCTCCTTTTTTTTCAGCTCGCCCTCCTAGCCGGATATTCCTATTCCCACGCCGTCGCCGCGTGGCTCACGCCTCGCCAGCAATCTATCGCGCAGACTTCGTTTCTCGCCATTTCCCTTGTCGTGTTGTCGTTGCTCACCCGCGTGTGGGTCACGCCGGTTACTCCCGGTTCCGCGTGGAGTGCATCTGCCGGCATGGATCCTACCTTCGCAATCATCAAGTTCCTGGCAGCCGCGATTGGTTTGCCGTTTTTTTTGCTCTCGACCACCAGCCCGCTTTTGCAGCACTGGTTTTCCCGCGTCGCTCCCGATCGCTCTCCGTATCGCCTCTACGCGCTTTCCAACGCCGGCTCGCTCCTCGGCTTGCTCTCGTATCCCTTCCTGATCGAGCCGCACGTCCGCCTGCACCTGCAATCCTGGATTTGGGTGCTCGGCTTCACTGCATACGCGCTCGCTTATGCCGGTTGTGCACACATCGCCGCGAAGGGATCCGCCTCAAATTCTCCACGGGACGCAGCGGAAAAATCCATTCCGCGCATTGCGAAAGTGCCACTCGGCTGGACTCTACCAGTTCGCTGGATCAGCCTCGCGGCGACGGCGTCCACGCTGCTTCTGGCCAGCACCAATCTCATTTGCCAGGAAGTGGCGGTAATTCCTTTCCTGTGGGTTTTGCCTCTAAGCCTCTATTTGCTGTCGTTCATTCTGTGCTTTGACGGCGACCGCTGGTATCGCCGCGGACTTTTCCAGCCCCTGTTCGTCATCTCTGCTGGCTTGGTGATTCTCGTTTCGCTTCCGAACACAAATTATTCTTACGTCATACAGCTTCTCGCATACTCGATCCTACTTTTCGCAGGCTGCATGGTATGCCACGGTGAAGCCGCGCGCAGCCGTCCGGGCCCAGATTCCCTGACCGCCTTCTATCTCTGCATCTCCATCGGAGGTGCGGTCGGCGGCATCTTTGTCAGCTTTCTTGCACCGCGCATTTTCCCCGGCTATTGGGAATTTCCCATCGCGGTACTCGCCTGCATCGTATTGCTTCTGAATATTTCTATCAGGAACCGGTCCTGCTGGTGGCATACGGGCCGACTCTCCGTAGCACTGTTAATTTTCGCCGGCATCATTTTGCTAGCACCGGCAATTCTCGCGCCGGTCTCCAAAGCGGCGGCTCACTTGCGAATTGAACTGACTGTCACACTCGCTGGCAGTTGCTTCTTAGCCTCGCTCGCGTTCTATCTAGTCGAGCGCCAGAAGCCTTCCGTCACTTCCAACCCGGTATGGGTTCGCACAGCCGCCCGCATCGGCTTGGCTCTTCTCACCGCCGGCCTCGCTATCTCGCAAAAGGCCGAGTTCTACAATGTCATCGCGCGCTCCCGCAATTTTTACGGCGTGCTCTCGGTAATCGAAAATAAGCAAGAACATTACCTCGCCCTGCGCCACGGAAAAACCACGCACGGTTTTCAGTATCAAGACTCGCAGCGCGCCGTGCTGGCAACTGGCTATTACGGACCGCACAGCGGCGCCAACGCGGTCATCACCAACGCGACCACCCGCCCTCTTCGCGTGGGTCTGGTCGGCATGGGCGTAGGCACGCTGGCCGCTCTGGCCCAACCCGGCGACCTATTCCGTTTTTATGAGATTAATCCCGACGTTTACAAGTGGTCGTCTGGAGCTCACCCATACTTCACCTATTTGCAAAATTCCCGCGGCACCATCGAAGTTTCCATCGGCGATGGCCGCTTATCGCTCGAAGAGGAAGCCGGGCACGGCATTCGCCAGAATTTCGATTTACTGGTCCTCGACGCGTTTTCCAGTGACGCGATTCCCATGCACCTGCTCACCCGGGAAGCGTTCACCACCTACTTGTTTCACATGAAGAGCCCGCACTCGGTGATCGCGGTACACATCAGCAACAACACGCTCGATCTTCGTCCAGTGCTCGCCGGTGTAGCCGACGAATTTGGTTTTCAAGCCCTGGATGTGACGCCATATCTTCCCAACGGGCCGCTCTCGCAGTCGGAATGGATCCTGCTCTCTCGCGATCCCTCCGCCCTAAACCTTCCAGACCTGATCAAAGATTCAGAACCGCTAGCCGCCAACACCAAGCCGCTACTCTGGACCGACGACTACTGCGATCTTCTCCGCGTTCTCCGCCCCCGCCCCTGATCTGGATCTCCGCGTCCTCTGCGCTCCCTTCTCTCGCCCTCTGCGTTAAATCTTTTCCTTCTCCACATCAATACGCCACTTCTCCTCGTGCTCTACGCAGACCATGCACAACCCTTGCGGCGGCACCGTCGGCCCAGACTTCGACCGGTCCCGCAGCTCATATAACTTCTCAATATCCTCCGGCTTCAACTTCCCGCGCCCTACATCCAGCAGCGTCCCCATCATCTTGCGCACCATGTAGCGCAGAAACGAACGGCCGTGCACCGTAAACCACAACTCCTCCCCGTTTTCCGTGCGCTTCAACTCCGTTGCGTAAATCTCTCGCTCCATATTTCGCTCTTTATCGTCGTCTTCCGATCCTGTCGACGCGGCGAACGAAGTGAAATCGTGAACGCCCACAAAGCGCGCCGCCGCATCTCGCATGGCGTCTTCATCAAGAGGAAACGGATAATGCAATACGTAGCGCCACGCAAACGGCGGCACCACTTTGCCTCGATACAAGCGATACCGGTATACCTTGCCTCGCGCCGACCACCGCGCATTGAAATCCGGCCCAACCTCTTCCGCGCCCACAATCCGAATCGTCTGCGGCAAAAGCGCATTCAGCGCTCGTTGAAACTCCGCGGCAGATAGCGCCGACTGGGTTCGAAAGCTGCCGACTTGACCAAGCGCGTGCACACCGGCGTCAGTTCGTCCCGCGCCGTTTAATTGCACATTTTCCTGGGTAAGGCGGCGCAGCACCGCCACAATTTCGCCTTGTATCGTGGATTTGTTTGTCTGAAATTGCCAACCGTGGAAATCCGTTCCGTCATACGCAATCGTGAGTTTGAAATAACGCATGCGGGAGTGAGTCAATTCGCTACGAGGCGGTTCGCGCAAACCGGCTGCCCGGTTTCACCGCAACACTTCCCTGCTTGCACTGCGGGCACTCGTCTTCTTCATAGCTCTCCATGGTAAGTTCAAGGAGCGCATTTGATTCCACCGGAAATTCAATCTTGCCGCCACTACGATCGATCAACGCGCCGGCCGCCACCACGCGCCCGCCCATTTCTTCGACCACGTGAATGGCTTCCTGCGTCGACCCGCCGGTGGTCCATACATCTTCCACCACCAAAACATGCTGGTCCGGCTTCAAGGTGAACCCGCGCCGCATGGTCATCGTGCCGCTACCGTCGCGTTCCACAAACAGAGCCGGCACGCCGCCGCCAATGGCATCCTGCGTCGCAGGCAGCGCGCGTGCCACTTCTTGCCCAATCACCACGCCACCCAGAGCCGGAGACACCACCACATCGATCTTCGCATCCGAAAACAGCGCGGCCAGCGCCGCCCCCAATTTCTCCGCGAAGCGAGGGTATTGCAGCACCAAAGCGCACTGCACATACGTGGCGCTATGCCGTCCGCTGGACAACTCAAAGTGTCCGTGACGGATGGCTCCGGCCGCTTCGAACATAGCCAGCAGTTCGTCTCGTGTCAGCATGGCGTGGCTAACCTGAATCGCTTCTAAACGTCGAATCGTCAAGAGCCTAGCTGTGGTGCCATTTATTGTCAAGGATTCTGGCCCCTGCTAGACTTTCAACTTCCAGGTTACGATGCATTTTCGCTCTCGCTCTCAAACTTGTGAAACAATTTGCCTACTAAAAACGTTGTAGCTAGTGGGACCAGGCGGCACTCCCGAAGTGCGCTCGCGCCGAGTTTGTAGTTCATCAATCCGCAGTCGAGGTGAGGATACCTATGAAGATGTCGTTCGCAAGACCCCTGCTTGCCGCCGTGTTGGCCGGTGTAATTGCAGGCGCGCCTGTCTCACCGGTGTTCGCTCAGCAGCAGGGCACCCCTCCTCTGCAAACACCGCCGCCAACGTCGGGAGCTCAGCCCCCCAAACAAGGTGCACTGCCCATCTCTCTGGGCGTTAGCAAGTCGAACTACACGCATGCCCCGAAGGCATTCCCCAATCTGATCGCGCCTTACAAGAGCCAATACGTCGAGCCCGGTGTTCTTACCAATTCACCGCGCCTGGGGCAATTGATCCACGACGGAAAGCTCAACCTCAGCCTCCAGGACGCGATTGCCTTGGCTCTCGAAAACAGCATGGACATCGTTGTGCAGCGCTATAGCCCCTGGATGGCCGACACCGACATTCTCAGAACCAAGGCAGGTGGATTGGGTCGCGGTGTAGGCGGAGCTGATTTCCCGTTCAGTAATGCCATCGTTCCCACGCTGAACTTCGACCCGGTGATCACCTCGAGTACCACCATCACTAGTCTCATCACACCGGTGAACAACCCATTCACGTCGGGAGTTGGAACGTCGGGCACCGGATTGTCGCTCGCTGGGCTACCCGTCCACGAAAGCATCTTCAATACGCAATATCAGCAGAGCTTCAGTCCGGGCTTGACCATCACCGCGTATTGGGATAACACCCGGTCTTCTTCGGGATCTTTGTTTAACGCGTTTAACCCGTCGGTCCAACCGACGATCGGCGTTTCCTTCGCGCAGCAGCTTCTTCAGGGTGCGGGCAGCTTTGTAAATCGCCGCAATATCCTTATCGCCGAAAATAACCGCAAAATCGCTGACCTGGCGTTTGCCCAGCAAGCCATTACCACGGTGACCGACACGATCACTTCCTACTGGGAGTTGGCTTTCGCTCGCGAAAACGTTGTCGTCCAACAACAGGCCGTCACCGTGGCCGAGAAGCTGTACAACGACAATAAGAAGCAACTCGAAATCGGCACCATGGCGCCCCTAGATGTGACCCGCGCTGAATCCGAACTCGCCACGGATCGTCAGAATTTGATTGTCGCCCAGACCACCAGGCTCCAGGACGAACTGGTCCTAAAAAATCACATTTCCAAGGATCCGTTGGCTTCTGACTTGATCAACGTCGAAGTGATTCCGACCGACGCGCCAGACTCTCCGACGAGCATTCAGACCGCAACCTTCGAAGACGCTATCAAAGAAGCGTTCGAGAAGCGCCCCGATCTGCAAGAGCAATACCTGAATCTCAAGAATGCGCAGATTGACTCGCGTGCCACCAAGAATGAACTTCTGCCTCTCGCGACCCTCACCGCCTCCTACGCCAGCACTGGCCTCGCTGGAAACTCCCCCATTAGCGGTGCGCCGGTGACCAGTGCGGGTGCTCCGGTAGTCAATACCGCGGGATCGCCTGTCGTTGTTCTCGATTCTAACGGCGTGCCCACTCCTATCTTCTTGCCCGCTACGACCGCGCCCGTTGTCGGCACGAGCAAGCAGGGTTTTGGCGATGCCATGACCCAGGTCTTCCATAATCGATTCCCTACGTACTCTGTCGGCCTGAACGTGGTTCTGCCTTTGCGCAATCGTTCTGCGCAAGCAGATAGCCTTCACGCTCAACTAACCGAGCGGCAACTCGAGGCGCAAACCCAGCAGCTTAAGAACACCGCACTGCTCGATGTGCGTAATACCACCATCGCGCTGGAACAAGGACG
>DASXBH010000154.1:0-2102 GCA_036491775.1 Candidatus Acidiferrum sp. | reverse complement strand
AACGTAAATTTGAAACCATTCAGGGTCTGTCGTACAAGGATGTTTTTGGCTTGCATCGCCACAATCCTGAGCGACTCATGAAGGGACCGGACGCCTTTCCATGGTCGCCCTTTCATCGTTTGCCGGTCGAGAAGTACTTGCGCCCGTCTTTTTTCGGCCGACGAACTGCGGCGCATCACGCCAGCATCGGATGCCCGTTCCGGTGCAGTTTTTGCGGAGTGCACGCAGTTTATGGGAATCGTGAACTGGTGGAAAGTGCGGCGCGCACCGAGGCGATTCTTCGTCACCTGAAGATGCAATATGGCGCTGATTCAGTGCAATTCTACGATATGAATTTTTTCGTGAAGGAGTCCCACGCGAGAGAGTTGTGTGATCGCATCGCTCCGCTCGGCCTTCGTTGGTGGTGCGAAGCTCGCATCGACACTTTTACACGATATTCGGACGCGACGCTTGCAGCCATTGAGCGAGCTGGTTGTGCAATGATCTTCTTCGGGGCGGAATCGGGATCAGATTGGGTCCTGAAAGAAATGCAGAAGGACATCACCACGGAACAGACCCTGGCCGTGGCGGAACGAATCCGGCAATTTGGAATCATCCCTGAATTTTCATTCGTGATCGGCAATCCGCGTGATCCTGAACGAGACACGCGCGAGACACTGCAGTTCATCCGGAAGATTAAACGAATCAACAGAAAGTCGGAGATCATCATTTATCACTACACGCCCGTCCCGCAGCGAACCGCAATGTATGGAAATGTTGACGGCCAGGTGATTTTTCCGACCACACCCGACGAGTGGGCGACGAAGCGTTGGATGGATTTCACACTTCGCATCGATCCCAATACTCCGTGGCTGAAACGGAAAACAAAGAACTTGATCGATAATTTTGAAACAGTGATCAATTCGCGCTGGCCGACTGTTCAAGATATCCGGGCTCCGCGATGGAGTCGCGCACTGCTGAAGACGCTGAGTTCGTGGCGCTATGCGGCCCGGATTTACGGTTACCCAAAGGAATTGCAATTGGCCCAGAAGTTCATCACCCTGCGAAAGCCGAAACAGGAAAGCTTGTAGTTATTTCTGCTGGTTAACATGTGCAGCTCTCTTCCGTCATCGCCGATCACACCGCTTGAAGGTTACCAGCTATGGGCCGCCTCCTACGACTGCGGGAACAACCCCTTACTGTCTTTAGAGCAACGGGTGCTTGCATCGTTGCTGCCTCCTTTGCGTGGCCTGGATGTGGTCGATCTTGGGTGTGGTACGGGGCGCTTGCTGAACGCTGCGAGAAACGCCGGAGCGCGCAGCCTGATAGGCGTCGATGTTTCGCCGGAAATGCTGAATATTGCGCGGGCGAAGTTGGGAGACGCGGCCACGCTGGTTTGCGCGGAGTGCACCGGCGCCCCGATTCCCGCTGGTTGTGCCGACGTGATCTTTTGCAATTTCGTCCTGAGCTATCTTGACGAACCAGAAGAGTTGCTGAGTTTCGCCAAGTCAATTTTGCGGCCGGGCGGTTCTCTCTTTTTGAGCGACGTACATCCGGAGACAGCCGCAGCATTCGATTGGCGACGTGGTGTCAGCGTGCGAGGCGAGTTTAAAGAAATTCGCACGCATCCCCGGCCCCTTAAGGAAATTGTCGCTCTCTGCAAAAAAGAAAAACTGGAAATGGTCATCCAACTGGAACTGGCTTTTGGCGCAGAAGAGCGCGTCATCTTCGAGAAGAACGGAAAAGGTGAATACTTCGATACCATCCGCGAACACGCGGCCATTTACCTGCTCCAAGCAAAGGGCGAAACAAAGCCTCATAGGAATACGGTAGTTCACCAAAAGGGGCCGAGGACACCCATTCGCGTACGCGGGGCCCGGTTTGCGCTGGGATCTTCCGATAGCGTTGCTGCGGAGATGCGCATTCGCGGTGGCCACATCGATGCGATCGTAGCCGAAGACAAACAAGGTTCGTTCACGACGGGGGGAGACTGCGTAAATCTGCAGGGCTACTTAGTGCTTCCCGGACTGGTCAACGCACATGATCATTTGGAATTTGCTCTATTTCCTCGACTGGGGAGAGGAGGCTACAACAACTTCCTCGAGTGGGCGGAGGATATTCAC
>DASXBH010000153.1:0-2826 GCA_036491775.1 Candidatus Acidiferrum sp. | reverse complement strand
CCAGTAAAAATCCGTGCCCCCCGCCGACATCTACGATCGATGCAATCCCTTCAAAGTTGTACGCTTCCACCACTGCCGGGCCACCAATCATCGATAGCTCCGTCATTGCGCCGTGAAAAGTCTGCCCCTCTTCCGGATGCTGTTTCAGAAACTGGAAAATGTGCGCGCCGTAAATCTTCTCCATCGCCTGCTTTCCGGTCCGCACGCAATATTCCAGTTCAGACCATCCCCGCGCGTGCCACTCTCTGCCGTACATCGTCGCGAAGTTCCTCAGGCCGGGCTTCGCATTGCTGCACAAAACTTTCGACATTGGCGTTTGCGAAAATTTTCCGTCTGCCCCTTCCGCCAGCACCCCAACGCACGCCGTCGCTCGCATCAACCGGTACAGCGCCGCTGCATCCGCTCCCATTTCCTTGGCCAACTCCTCCGCCGATTTTGGCCCGCCCTCCAGCAGGTCCGGAATGCCCATCTGTGCCACGCACGCCACCGCCCCCGCCACGTGCATTCCATTCAAGATTTGCAGTATCCCGACATGTGCCGGCACGCTTTGTGTCGCCTGAGCGCTCATAGGTTCTCCCCTGCTCTTAAATTCTGACCGTCAAGTCGCGGCAGTATACCCAACCATACTCCCCACCTCAACCCATCTCCAGGCCCGCGCCTTGACACATCAATGCGCGACTCATCCGCTTGGAAATTCAGCCGGATCAGGAAATCCGCATTGCTCGCAATGAAAAGTTGCTCTTATTGAGCCGGGGTAGGCGTCGAAGGGTTCTCCGGATACAACCGCTCAAACTCCGGGTCGCCGTGCAGAGGCAGCAAGTCCGGATCGCGGCGCGTCCATACCGCATCCTTCGACCCCGCTTCCCAAGCCCTGCGCAGCGCATCGATCGCTTCAACTTTTTTGTTCAAGCCGCAGTAAACACACGCCGCATTGTAGAGAATTGAAGCTTCATTGGCGCGCAACGTTACCGCCAGGTTCAGTTCGCGCAACGCATCGGCCTCGCGATGCAATCGAGCGTAATTCGCTCCCAGCAAAATGCGCGCTCGCGCATCTTCGGGCACATGCCGCAAGTGATTCTCAAGCGCCAAACTAAAACGCCGCGTCATATTCAATTTGGCTTCTTCGCTTCCCATCGCCCCGAGCCCATTCAGGATCGGCACATACACGTTATAGTCTTCGCCACTCGCTTCAATCGCCGATTCCGACACATCCTTCACTTCCTGCGGACGGCCAGCCGCAAAAAGCGCCCGGCACAGCAGATAGTAGGCGCCATCGCAGTCACGTTTCCGTTCGATCGCTTTTTTCACCATGCGCACCGCTTCGTCATAAAGACCCGCGGCATACAGCACCCAAGCCTGGCTGATAAACGTTTCCGGCAGGTCCCATCGAAGCGCAACCGCTCTGGCCGAAGCCTCCCGGGCCCGCTCCACCCAGATCGGATCCCGGCTGAAAAACGAATAGTACATGGCGCACGCATTTGCGGACGCTGCGTAGGCGAGCGCGAAGCTGGGGTCCAGGCCAACCGCGTTTTCGAACATTTGCAGCGCGAACTCCACGTCCTGGCGTGTTAGTCGTCGCGCATACCGTTTGCCGCGAAGATACTGGTCGTAGGCCTGCAGATTTTCCGTCGGCTTATCCGCCAGCGCTTCCAGTTCCTGCGGAGAAAGCGTCACCCGCAGCGCCTCCGCAATCTTGCGCGCCATTTCGTCTTGTACTTCAAAAACATCTTTCATCTCGCGATCGAAGCGCTCCGACCACAGCGGAAAATCCGTGTGCGTATCCACCAGCTGTGCCGAGATGCGCAGCCGATTCCCGGCTCGCCGAACCGTACCGGTCAGCGCGAACGCCGCACCCAGTTGCTGGCCAATCTGCGCCGGTGTTACCGGTTTGTCGCGAAATGCCAGCACCGTGGGCCGCGAAAACGTATTCAGTCCGCGAATTTTGGAAAGCTCGGTGATGATGTCTTCGGTGATGCCGTCGCGCAGGTATTCATCTTCCTTTATGCCGCTTTGATTTTCGAAATAAAGCACCGCCACCGATTTTTTTGCTGGTGCGTGGGCCGCTGCCGCCGTATGGGAAGTGGACGTATCCGTTTTCTCCGCCGCTGGTCGCCGGTTCGAATCCAGATCACGCTTCAGACGCTTCAGATCAGCGCGCAGCTCCGCCGCCGTCTGGTATCGCAGTTCACAGTCTTTTTCCAGTGCTTTGGCGAAAATGTTTTCCAGTGCCAGCGGCAATTTCGGATTCAGCTTCGTCGCCGGACTCGGCTCAGAATGCAGAATGCCGTCGAAAATCAAAGCCACCGTCGGTCCTGAGAAGGGCACCACGCCCGTGGCCATCTCGTACAGCACCACCCCCAGCGAAAACAGGTCCGAGCGCGCGTCCAGATCGTCCCCGCGAGCCTGTTCGGGCGACATATACACCACCGTGCCCACCGAACTTCCGGGACTGGTCAGCAGCGCTGGCCCGTCCATTATCGTCTGCGTCCGTAGCGAGGTTTCGCTCACCGATTCTTTCATCGGCTGAAGAACCGCGGCCAGCTTGGCCAAGCCGAAGTCCAGAATTTTGGCCGAGCCGCGATTCACCAGAAAAATATTCGCCGGCTTGATGTCGCGATGCACAATGCCTTTGGCGTGCGCCGCGTCCAGACCGTCTGCAATCTGTAAGGCTATGTCCAGAAGCTCGCCGATCGGCATCGTTTTGCCGGAGATGCGGTGCTTCAGTGTTTGCCCCTCGAGTAATTCCATGGCGATGAACGGTCGCGCTTCAAATTCGCCAACGTCGTAAAGTGTGCAGATGTTCGGATGATTCAGAGACGACGCCGC
>DASXBH010000152.1:0-3716 GCA_036491775.1 Candidatus Acidiferrum sp. | reverse complement strand
ACGGCGATTTGGGCATGCTGGCGCGCGGCGATTCCCTGCTGGCGATTACGTATGGTGGAGAGACGGCGGAAATCTTGAATTTGCTGGAGACCTTGAAACGGCTGGAGATTCCAATTGTCACGCTGACCGGAAATGTGAAATCGACGCTGGCGGAGGCTAGCGACGTGGTGTTGGATGTCAGCGTGAAAGAAGAAGCGTGTTCGTTGAATCTGGCGCCGACGGCGAGTACTACCGTGGCGATGGCGGTCGGAGATGCGCTCGCGGTGGCCCTGCTGGACCGTCGTGGATTCTGCCCGGATGATTTCGCGGCGCTGCATCCGGCGGGGCGCCTTGGCAAAAAATTGCTGCGCGTAGAGCACTTGATGCATACCGGCGAGGCCGTTCCACGGGTGAAGCAGTCGACGTTGATGCCGGATGCGTTCCACGAAATGTCGGCGAAAAAGCTGGGTATGACCACAGTGGTGACGCCGGATGAGCAGCTTGCCGGAATATTGACCGACGGCGATCTGCGGCGATTGATGGAGAAGCACGGCGGGGCGACATTGGCCATGACAGCGGGCGAGTGCATGGTGGGCACGCCGCAGACGATCAGCCCACAACTGCTGGCCAGTGAAGCGCTGAACTTGATGGAGAAGAAAAAGATCACCTCAGTGGTTGTCGTGGATGATGCGCGTCGCGTGATCGGGGTGGTTCACCTTCACGACTTGTGGGGCCTGCAGTTGGTCTGAGTTTCGAGAGTTCGCGGCAGAACCTTTTTACGTTTCCTGATATCTGATATCAGGTACCTGCTATCGAATCTATTTTGCCGTTTTCACTGGAGGCACCTTGGCCGGATTGACGAAGATTTCGCCTGCGTTGAAGAAACGGGCGGCGCGGATCAAATTGATCTTAATGGATGTGGATGGCACCATGACCGACGGCGGCGTAACGCTACTGTCGCAGCCGGACGGCTCGGCGCTGGAAATCAAGACGTTTGACGCCCATGACGGGCAAGGGCTGACATTGGCGCACACTGCCGGGATTCGTACCGGGTGCATCACCGGCCGGGAAAGTTCAGCCCTGCAACGGCGCGCCAAAGAAATGAAAATGGAATTTGTATGCATGAAGATTCCGTTGAAGATGCCGGCTTACGAAGAAATTCTGAAAAAAGCGGGACTGTCGGACGCAGCGGTTGCTTATGTCGGCGACGATCTTCCGGACATTCCGTTGTTTAAGCGCGTGGGTCTGGCGGTAGCAGTTGGCAACGCGGTCCCGGAAGCGAAGAAGGCCGCGCACTACACCACCAAAGCACCGGGCGGGCACGGGGCCATCCGCGAAGCGATTGAACTGGTGCTGAAATCGCAAGGCGTGTGGGACCAGATCATCGACAAAGCGCGCGCGTAAAGTTCCTTGACAAGGCGGCGGAGTAAAAGCAGACTCTGCGCAACGCCGCGCCGCCATTGACCGACCTAGACTCTACTCCTGCGGTGCGTCCACGGGAGAAATCCAGATGAAAACGAATTATGCCGCTGTAGTTGTGGCTGCGATCGCGTATTGGATGTTGGGCGCGGTGTGGTACGGCGTGCTATTCAGCAAGCCGTGGATGGAGTTGGAACACATCAGTATGGAACAGGCCAAGAGCATGAATCCGGTGCTGCCGTACGTGATTACGCTGCTGCTGAACCTGCTCATCGCGTACATCGTGGCGCAAATCTGTGTCTGGCGGAATGCCAACACGGTGGGCCGCGGCGCGGCGGTTGGCGTGCTGCTATGGGTTGGAATCGTGGGTCCGATCACCTTCACCACGTACATGTACGAGATGCGGCCGCACTTACTTTTCGCGATTAATGAGTTTTACCCGCTGGCTGGCTTGGTGCTGATGGGCGCGATCCTTGGCGCCTGGACCAAGAAAGCGGCGTAGGCTTCTTTTTCCGTTTGCGCGGCTCTCAGGCGATAATGGATGCCTGTCTTGAGAGAGCGAGGACCGAATCCTGTGATGCATCCATGGCACGACGTTTCGCCAGGCAAAGAGTTGCCGCGTGATTTCCAGGCGCTGATTGAAATACCGCTGGGCTCGAACGTGAAATATGAGCTCGATAAGCCAACCGGCTTGTTGAAGGTCGATCGCATCATTCATTCCGCAGTGTTTTATCCGGCGAATTACGGCTTTATTCCCCAGACCTATGCCGAAGATAACGACCCTCTCGATGTGCTGGTGTTGTGCCAGGAAGCAGTGCAGCCTTTGGCGCTGATCAAGGCGCGGGCGATTGGCGTGATGACCATGATTGATGGCGGCGCGAGCGACGATAAAATTATCGCCGTGGCTACCAACGACCCTGAATTTAGCGACTATCTGGAAGCCCGCGACTTGCCGCCGCATCGTTTGCTGGTGCTGAAACGCTTTTTTCAGGATTATAAACAGTTGGAAGGTAAGCAGGTGCAGGTGGAGGATATTCGTCCGGCATACGCGGCGTTGACGATCATTGAGAAGTCTCTGGCGCGGTACCAGGAATTGAAGGAAAAATTAATCAAAGGCGAAGCTCACGAATGAGGATGAACAGTGAATCCTGTCGCTAAGTGGGGACTCATTTCTGTTGGAGTACTGCTGGTCGCAGCGTACGCGGGCCTGAGTGTCATGGCCGGCGGGCCCAAAGATGCATTGTTCATGCTGCGCTATGCGCTGCCGCATATGCATCGCGGGACGTTGAAGCTGGGAGATGATGCGCCCGATGCGGTGCTGGTTGATCTCGATGGCGCATCACGCTTTCATATTCGCGAGCGGACTGGCGCGCGGCCCTTGGTCCTGGTGTTCGGCAGCTTCACTTGACCACCGTTTCGTCGCCAGGTTGGCGATATCGTGCAGCTATACGACGACTACAAAGACCACGTAGATTTTCTGACCATTTACATACGCGAAGCGCATCCGCAGGATGAATGGCAGATGAAGTCCAATCTGAAGGACAAAGACGACGTTTGCTATACGCAACCGAAGAATCTTGAGCAGCGGGTGGCGATTGCCAACGATTTCACCAAGCGCTTCAAGTTCAGCGTGCCGTTTGGCATCGATCAGATGAGCAATGCGGCGAACGATGCGTATGCGGCATGGCCGGAGCGCCTGTATGTTATCGACGAGACCGGGCACATTTCGTACAAGGGTGGCAACGGGCCATTCAAATACGATCCCAAAGAAGTGCGGGCCTGGCTGGCGCAGCGCTACGGCGAAGTGAAACATCCTGAAGCAACCGCGACGCCTGCGGAAAAGAAAAGCTGATTTCCTGCCTTTGTGAAACCTAGGAATTCTCATCCTTGCGGTCGAGGGTCTGACCAAACCAAAAGAGTGGGATTGGCCCGGGCATTATCGAAGCTGGGATTTTGCTCGCGCTCGCAAGCGGCACTGCTGATTCGTGACGGCAAAGTGCGGCTGAACGGAACGACGCCTCGCAATCCGGAGACGCCGGTGCGATTCGGGGTGGATCGCATCGAGGTGGAGGGACGGCGCGTCCACTCGGCGGAGAAGACCTATCTGATATTGAACAAGCCGCGCGGGATTGTTACGTCGGCGGCGGATGAAAAGGGTCGGGATACAGTGTATTCGCTACTGCCAAAAAATGTGGCATGGATCGCGCCGGTGGGACGTCTGGACAAAGCGAGTGAAGGGCTGTTGCTGATTACCAACGATTCGGAATGGGCGGCCAAGGTCACGGATCCCGAGACACATTTGGATAAGACCTATCACG
>DASXBH010000151.1:0-5577 GCA_036491775.1 Candidatus Acidiferrum sp. | reverse complement strand
GTCACGATGCCGCCCACCGTCGAAACCTTCACCTGTGCAGCCGCATCTCCCACCAGATAGACCGCGCCGTTTCCTACCGTGCGTTGCACCGGTACCCACTGCCGGTACACCGGAATGCGCGCACCTTGCCATTCCAGCGGTTCGAAACCCTTCTTGATCAAAAAACGATCGAAACACTCCTTGGTATTTTTGCCTTGCTCGCCGATCACGCCCAGCGCGCCGCGATCTGCCGATTCCGGAATCAGCCAGTAAAAATAAGGTGTGTCATCGGGCACGAACCACACGCGGGTGGTGTGCATCGGATAATCTTTTGGCAGCCTCACCAGCGCCTGCACCAGCGGAACCGTTTCCACCGCCGGCCAGCCCGCAGCCTTCGCTACGCGGCTCGCCGCGCCATCTGCCCCTACCAGATGATCGGCGTGAATTTCGCTTCGCTGCTGTCCCTGATCCACGTGCACCCGCAGGCCATGCCCGTTGGGAGCCAAACCGTGGAAGCGCGTATCGTATTCAATTTTCGCGCCCGCCACTTCGGCTTCATCCGCCAGCAAGCGAATCAGTTTCGAACGTTCAATGATCAGGTCAGGCTGTTTCAACGCTACCTGTGCCGAGCGTCCATCCGTGAAAAGTTCGAAGCGGCGAATCTCGTTCAGAATGCTGCCGCGCGCGGCAACACTGATCTGGCTTTTGAAATGGTCGGTAACGATTAACGTCCGTGGCGCGGGATCCAGCGTAGGCTTGGACTCCAGCACCCGAACCGAATGGCCGCCCTTGGCGACGAGAGCAGCGGTATACAAACCCGCTGCCGAACCTCCAACAACGACAACTTCCTTGCGTTCCCGAGCGGCCCGGGATGAATTTTCTGCGATTCCCACTGGCTCCGTTTTCCCTGATCAGTTGCGATAGTCGCCCTGCGAGGTCCTAACCTACCTGCCTGTTTTACCCGGACGCCGGACGCACACTCATCGGGAGCGCGCTAGGCACACAAAGTTAGCAGAAGGCGTTTCGAGTATAGCGAATCCCGTGGAACACACCAAACCGCCACCGACCCGATAAACGCCGTGAATTAACTGGGTTTTCAGGCAGAAGACTCAGCAGACGATGAACCGTGGAGAACCCGTTAAGCCGCTGACTTGTCGGTCTGGCGCCGCTGCCGCTCAAACGGCGCTCGTTCCATCAGCGCTACCGCGCCCAAAGTCAGTAGCAGCACGATGCCGCCAACTACTGCCGCTCCCGTGCTCGACAGGTAGGAAACCCAAATCGCTGCTCCGCCGCACACCGCGCCTACCAGGTACATTACCAGCACCGCGCCGCGATGTCCCAAGCCAAGGTTGGCCAGGCGGTGCGCGGAGTGATCCTTGCCCGGAGTAGCAAAGGGCAGCAAACCCCGCCGCGCACGCGAGATGGTGACCAGCGTAGTATCGAAGATCGTCGCGCTCAAAATCAGCACGGGCGCAAGCCATTGCGCCATGTTGGGTGCATTCTCCAACCGCAACTTCAGCGCCAAGGTAGCCATCAGGAAGCCCAGCAGCATCGCGCCGCCGTCCCCCATAAAGATCTTCGCCGGTTTGAAATTCCACCGCAGAAAGCCGGTTGCGGCGCCCAACACCGCCGCTGCCAGCGTGGTGACCAGCGTTTGGCCGTTCAAATAGGCGAGCAACGCGAAAAAGACCGAGGCCATCGCCGCGACACCTGCACACAATCCATCCATGTGGTCCAGGATGCTGAACGATGCGGTGATTCCCACCACCCACACGATGGTCAGCGCTGCGTCCAACCAGGTGCCCGTGCGTCCACCAAGCAGCACGCTAAAAAATTGCGCATGAATTCCGCTCACCAGCAATAAGACTGCGGCCAGCGGCATCCCGAGAAACAGTTTCACCTGGTGATGCAACATTCCCCGGTCGTCCATGAATCCGACTGCCGCAACCAAAGTTGCCCCCGTCACAATGCCGATACTTTGCGCGCGCGCCGGGCCATCGAACACAATAAGAATGGCCAGCATCACGCCCAGGTACATTGCCAGTCCGCCCAGCAGCGGAATAGGCTCCAGATGCACCTTGCGTGGTCCCGGCAAGTCGACCATGCCCACACGAATGGCTAGCGCACGAACCGGTGCGGTCAAAAACAGTGATGCTGTCAGGGCAATCAGAAATGCCAGTAGGCCCGCGCTCATTCTTCCTCAGTATCGTTTCTGTGAACCGGCCAAGGGCGAGATGACGTGGTTCTTTCCAGATACGCTTCACCGGCTAGGGTCCGGCTCCCAAGTGCTACCTGAAACAGAGAAAAAGTCTATACAAGTTCAAATAAAGGCGGTACCGCTCCAACATAACGCGAAAACTAAAGAATCGCTACGTAAAATGCCATACGTAAAACACCTTACATAACTGTTTTCGTCCTTCGAACTTATAATAACCGTCAATTCCGCGGTTTTAAATTGAGCGCCGATCTGCAGCGGCTTCCTCGACGACCTCAACCAATTTCGCAAGTTCACGTTTCCGCTCGTACGCAGGAGCCGCGAGCGCCGCTGCCTCTCCCATGTGTTGCAACTTGATGGGATCGCCGGAAAGTTCGCGAATCGCGGCAACCAGTTCCCCGGGCTTATCGGGATCGGCTGAAACCGAAAAGCCCTTCTCCCGTCCGATCGCCACTACATCACACTCGCCCGGCGCTACCGCGACAATGGGTTTGCCCGCCGCAAGAATCCCGTACATCTTGCTGGGCACCACCACGCCCTCTAACCCATGCTTTACCGTTACTAAGTGTATATCACCAGCCGCCTGAACGGAAGCGATCTTACTCGCCGGAAAAAACGGCAGGAAGCGCACATTCTTCGCATCGCCCGCCTTCTGCTGCAAACTTTCTCGTTGCGCGCCGTCTCCCACGAATACTAAGCCGACTCCATTCTCCGCCAATTCTTTTGCTGCGGTCAGCAATGTGTCCCATGCCCCGTAAAATCCCAGATTGCCGGCGTGGAGCATCACGAAGCGAAAGTCCCCGCGAATTGCTCGAAGCACGTCTGCATCCAGCGCGGCCGCCACTTCGCCTGTCACGGGTAGATCGGCGCCATCGCGTACCACCACCACGCGTCCAGCATCTACTCCTTTCGCCAGGATGCGCTGGCGCATGTCCTCGCCCAGCACCACCACCCGCGTTGCCCGGCGCAGCGCCCAGCGATGCATCGTCTCCCAAACGCGCGCCAGCAAGCCGGGCCGCACAATCGATCCGCCCACCGCCATATCGGGATACATGTCGCGGATGTTGTAGACGTATGGCTTATTTTTCAGCATAGCGACAAAAGCCCCGACAATTCCTTCGAAAGGCGGATCGGTCATCGCCAGAATCACGTCGCACCGCAATAGCAGTGCACGTGGCACAGCCAGCAGCACGTAACTCAAATAGTTCAGCACCCGCCGCTTCATCTGCACTCGTGAGTAATCCGTAGAACCTGCCCGAATCACACGCACTTTGCCGCTTTTTTCCGCTTGATACAGTTTCCAGGATCGCCGCTCCGTAGGCTCGTAGGAAGGCCGGCCGCACAGCACCGTCACGTCGTGCTTGGCCGCCAGCGCCTCCGCAACGGTCTGCGCCATTTTTGCGGTAGCGGATGTATCCGGGGGGTAATAGAGATTCAGAAGCAGAACATGCACGCCAAGATTGTACAGGCAGCGGGGCGAGGCTTGAAGCGCGCAGGGTTGTGAAAGAAAAATGGACACCTGAACCAAAACTGTGCGCAGGGACAGTTCCGCGAACTTCGCCGCACCTCTACCGTACCTGCATCCCGTTTAACTTTTGCAGGAGGTCCGCATGCTGCTGAGTCTCTTTTCGAAGAAGTCCCACTTTCTTCTGGCGGCGTTTCTTTTTCTCGCGGCTCTCGAATTGTTCGCGCGTCCCAACACCCTCCCGGAAGCTGTCGTTAGCGCGCATACCATCTATCTTGAGAATGAAACCGGATTCCCGGAACTGCAGTACGCCGCGATTCTCGACCTGAACAAGTGGGGGCACTTCGATTACGCCGAGAACCGCGCCAAGGCGGATCTGGTGTTGCGTCTGGACAGCGGCACCCGCGTCCACGCCGTTCCCGATGGGCAATATCCTGGCAGCAACGCGGAAGCTGTTCCGGTGCCGAAGGGCTACACGCGCATCGCCTTGCTTGATCCCAAGACCAGCACCACACTGTGGTCCGACGTGCACAAGACGGAAGGTCCCAAAGTAAAGAATGGCCACCTGCTCGACGGGCTGCGCGAAGCCTTCGACGAATACGTGAAGAACAAAAACCGCAGCTAGTCAGTCCGCCACAACGGTTGCATGTAGAGTGGCGTCGTGCCGAGATTTCTGCTATAGATCGCTGTAGATACGTTTGTTTCCCCGCGACTCCGCCGCCACCGCTCCCTCTGACCTACGAGCCGCCTGATATCGAGGCGTGTATGGAAATCACCGTTGAACATCTCGGCGCCGTGCAGTTTGAGATTAAGGCGCGCACCCACTCCATCGTCAGCGATCAGCCCGCCGATAGTGGCGGCTTCGACGAAGGAATGACCCCGCCCGAACTTTTCCTGGCAGCGCTTGGTTCGTGTGCGGGTTATTATGCCGCGCAGTATCTGCGCAAGATGAAGCTGGCCACCGAGGCCACGCGCGTTCGCGTCGCCTGCGACAAGGTGAAAGACCCCGTCGCCCGGCTAGATAATTTTGTCATTCGCGTTGATTCGCCCGTGGAGCTAACTTCCGAACAGCGTCAAGGTCTGCAAAATGCCGTCGAGCATTGCCTGGTCCACAACACGCTACTGCATCCGCCGACCATCGCGCTGCATATTGAAGCGCCGGTGCACGCGAAGCATTCCTAACCTGCCGTCGTCTTGTGGATGTCGGGTTACACGCGAGGGATGAGCGCGACACTCGCGCCGTCTAATCTCGCGTCGAATGCATCTTACCAAGAATTTCCTTTACGATTTTCGCTGCGACCATCGCCGTCATTCCTGTAGCGTCGCGTACCGGATTAAATTCCACCACGTCGGCCCCGACAATCGGCCCTGGCACCGTATGGATGTAGTGCAGCGCTTGCCGCGTGGTCATGCCCCCCGGTTCCCAGTGCGAAACTCCGGGCGCCATCCCGGGCTCCAACACATCCATATCGAATGAAATGTAAATCGGCCCGGCCAGGTTGAGGTGCGTCGGATCGCGCAAGTCGCTCATTTCGTAAATCTCGACGCCAAATTTTTTGGCCTGCTCTTGCTGATGGGCGTTTAGCGTGCGGACGCCAATCTGCACCAGGCGCTTGGCCAATTTGTTTTCCATAATTCGCGCGAACGGACTGGCATGCGAATGTGGATTGTTGCCGTAGTTGTCGTAGAGATCGGGGTGAGCGTCCAAGTGAACGATGGTCAGGTTCGACGCATGTTTTCCAATGGCGCGCAAAATTGGGTATGTAATCGAGTGATCGCCGCCCAGACTGACCGGCCGCTTGCCTGCCGCCAAAATCCCCTCGATCGCTTCTACAATTCGTTCCGGCGCGTCGGGCGATTCCATGTTCGCCAGATCGCCGATATCTTCGACCATCCCGGCCACGCCCAGATCGACGCG
>DASXBH010000150.1:0-10613 GCA_036491775.1 Candidatus Acidiferrum sp. | reverse complement strand
ACCAATTCCACGGTGCTGTGGTGGCGCAGCGACAACCGCTCCGCCAGAGTGCGTATCGTAGCCTCTTGCCCTTCGGGCAGTCCGCGAGTCGCCAGCAGCAGCAAATATTGCTGCGGCTCCAGTCCAACCTGACGCGCCGCGTCATCGCCTTCTTGCAGGAATCGCCGGATGCGGTGGCGCAGTTCGGCCAGTGCGCGGTACTCCTTTGCTGAGATGGTTTCTCCCATGACTTTAGTCTATCGTAACACGATACATTTCACCAGCCGCGCTGCCATGGGTGTGCCGTATCTACAATCGGATTTATGAACCGCTACAGGTTTTTGCGGAAGGCTTTCTGCGTCTTGTAATGTTCGTAACCATTTCGATCGTAGAAGCTGTGCGCTCG
Organism: Candidatus Acidiferrum sp.; assembly: GCA_036491775.1. Classification (GTDB taxonomy): domain Bacteria; phylum Acidobacteriota; class Terriglobia; order Acidiferrales; family UBA7541; genus Acidiferrum. Next base: position 10,228 of record DASXBH010000150.1, on the reverse strand, counting down.
TTCGCGTAAAACATTGGACCGCACCGACATGCTCTTGGCACCCGCCCTTTTCGCCCATTTTTCAGCAGCGTCCAGCAGTAGCGCACCAGCACCCTGGCTGCGGACCCGCTCGTCGACCACCAATCCGTTGATCTCCGCGCGAAATTCCACTTCCAACAAAGGACTCGTGCTTACGTGCACCCAACCCACGATTTCGTTTTCGACTTGTTTTGTTGCGACGAAACAAGCTCCCCTTCTTTCGCGCAGCACCCGGCGCAAGCGTTGCACCATCTCGCGCCTTGTGGTGGGATAGCCCAATTGGCCGGCGAGTATCGCGAGCCGCGCTGCATCCCTGGGTCGCGCTCTGCGTATTTGGATTGGCGCCCGCCCCTTAGGAATACCCACTCAGACGCCCTTTCGCCGCAGCCGTCGTTGGACTGCGTCGCTTTGCAGTTCGCGCAGCGCATCGGCGGCTATCCATCGTGTTACGCCCGATTCACTTTTGTGGAGCCGCTTGGCGGTGGCAATCGCCGCTCCATTCAATGCCAAATTGCGTTTGCCAATGTTGCGGAGCGCCCAGTTCACCGCTTTGCGCACGAAGTTGCGGTCATCTCCGGCTTCCCGTTCAATCACCTTCAGATAATCTTTAAACAGACGATCAGCCGCGGCCTTGTCACGGTACGCCAGATAGGCTACCAATGCGAAGCCCGCGCGCTTCTCAAATTCGTTCTCCCGTGTACTCCAGGCCACGGCTTTTCCCCACGCGGGTTTCGCAAATACAAATAAATGGCAGCAGGTGCCGTCGCAGATATCCCAACTATCGAATTCGCGAGCCCAATTCTCCATCTGACTCGCCGTCACCTCAGCGGATACGTCGACCATCGCCGCCAAAATGCGTGCGTCGTGGATTCCAGTTTCCCAGAGTTGCAGTGCAAGGGTGTGGTTCTTCCCAATCCGCTTAGCCAGTGTGTCCAGGCTCGGCTTGGCTACGCCGTAACAAATTTTGGCCCGAATGCCGAAGCGCGCCATTCCATCCACGTTGCGTTGTGTACCGAGGCGCTTCAATTCTGAAACGATTCTCGAAACGTCCCAGTCTTCCCGAAGCACTGCCGCTTTGGGCCGTGGCTTAGAACGTTTTTTCGGAATCGATAAGGATTGTGACCGGTCCTTCATTCACCAGCTCCACCGACATCGTTGCCTGGAAAATTCCGCGTCCAACCGTCACGCCAAGCTTCTGCAGCGCTTCGCAAAAATCTTCATAGAAGTTCTTCGCGATCTCCGGCGGCGCGGCAGATATATAACTAGGACGGCGTTGGCCGCGCGCGTCGCCATACAGGGTGAATTGCGACACCGCCAGCGCTTCGCCCTTCACCTCGAGCAGCGAGCGATTCATTTTCCCCTGATCGTCCTCAAATATCCGGAGATTCGCGGCCTTTTCCGCCATCGCCTGCGCAACGGCCGTACTGTCTTCTTTTCCCACGCCCACGAGAATCATCAAGCCGTGACCAATTTCGCCGGTAATATCTCCGTCCACCGTAACTTTCGCGCGGCTCACTCGTTGTACTACCAGCCTCACCGTTTCCCTCCGCCCTCGCCGCTCCGTTAGATTGCTCCCCTATTTACTCGCAGCATCTTTCGCCGGTTTTCGCGGTAGCAAGTCCGGCAGTTGCGCCACATTATAAGCAAACACCGCAAGCACCTGCGCGCCCTGCGTCAAATCGTCCCAGCGCACACGCTCCAAAACGTCAGCCTGCGAGTGATGCGTCTTGTCATAATCGGCGGGATCTTGCACGCACCAAAATCCCGGCACGCCTTCCGTATCAAACGGCACATGGTCCGAGCCGCCCTCGCTGCGCAGCGTTGGCTCCATGATCCCTGCAGGTTCCGCCAAGGGAAACAGCACCCGGTCCATCGTCTCGCGCACGTTGTAATTTCCCATCAGCCCGACCGTCAGCACTTTGCCCGTTCCCGTATCGTGCACCAGCACGCCCGATATCTTAGGAAGCTCCGCCTTGTGCGCCTGCACGTAAGCTTTGGATCCATTCAGCCCTTGCTCTTCGCCGCTAAAGAGCACAAAGCGAATTGTGCGTTTCGGTTTCACGCCAAGTTTTTGCAACGCCCGCGCCGCTTCGAGCACCGCCATCGACCCAGTTCCGTTGTCGGTGGCGCCGGTGCCAAGATCCCAGGAATCCAGGTGCGCGCCAATGATCACCATTTCGTCCGGCTTTTCCGTTCCACGGATCTCAGCAACCGTGTTGTAGACTTCCACCGGCTTACCGCTGAACGATCCCTGCACATTCAACTCCGCCTCCACCGGACCTCCTGCATCCAGCAACCGCCATAGCTGCAAGTAATCTTCGCGGGTCATAAACACCGCCGGCACTGGGCCTGGTTTATAGTCGGGGCTCGCCGTGGTCATGTTCAGCAAGCCATACATTTTTTCTGACGCCAGCACGAGCGCCACAGCTTTTTCATCCGCGACCATTTTTCTGGCTGCCTGGCGAAGCCTACCGGCTGCACGAAAATCAGTCGGCTGATTCTCCTTAGCATGCATCAGGGGCAGCGTGCCTTCGCCCCACGCCGTCAGCAACGGATTTTCCGGCGGCACCAGATCTCGCGCGCGTCCTAGCAACACGATCTTCCCCTCCAACTTCCCTTTGTACTTCTCCAGGTCTTCAATTTTTTCGACGTCCATGCCAACCACTTCGCCCTTCACCGTGCCGCTGGTCGCGGGAGACCATCCCATACTGGCCAGCGTGAATTCCTGTGCCGCAGGTGAAGTTACCCGCCCCGTCGCCGGCCCGCGCCTCCAACTATTTGCGATTGTCCAAGGCTCCAGGTGCGCATTCTCCAGGCCCAGGGCTTTAAACTGCGCTTCCGTCCAGTGGCTTGCTTGCTCCAACTGGGGAGAACCTGTCAGCCGCGGACCAATGTTCGTGGTCAGATACGTCAAGTCTTTCTTAATTAGCTCTTCGTCCGCTTTCACCTGCGCTGCGATCTTCTTGTCGATGTCGGCAACGGAATCCGGGGCAATCATCGGCGGCATCACACCCGGCGAGGCTTCAGCGTTTCCGGAATTCGCCGGTGCTGCAGGCGGGAGCGGTCGTCGTGGCAGCAATCCTGGAAGTTGCGCCGTGTTGTAGGCCCACGCGGCCAACACCTCCGCGCCTTGATTGATTTCGTCTTTCCAAACCTTGTCGAACGTGTCCGACTGGCTGTGATGCGTCTTCGGATATTCCGCAAGGTCTTGCGCACACCAGAATCCAGGTACGCCCGCCTCGTCAAACGAAAAACTATCGGTGCCGTACTCGCGAAGCATGGTAGGTTCCAGCAATTTCAGTTCGTGCAGAGGCGCAATGACCTGGTCCACCAGCGGGCGTGCTTGATAATTGTCGTGCAACCCTATCGCCAGTACGCGCCCCGTCCCGCTATCGTGAATCAGCGCCGCCGAAATCTTGTCGAGCTCCGCCTTGTGCGCCTTTACATATTCTTTCGATCCGATCAGCCCTTGCTCTTCGCCCGTAAACAGCACAAAACGAATGGTCCGCTTCGGCTTCACATTCAGCTTGGCGAGCGTGCGCGCCGCTTCCAATACCGCCATCGAGCCTGTGCCGTTGTCGGTCGACCCGGTCCCCAAATCCCACGAATCCAGGTGCGCGCCGAGCAGCACGATTTCGTCGGGCCTTTCCGTGCCCGGTAAATCCGCAACCGTGTTGTACACCTGCACTGGCTTTCCACTGAAGGAATTCTTGATCTCCAATTCCACTTCAACCGGACCCTTCTTCAGCAGCCGGAAAATTTCCCGGTAGCCTTCCCCCGTCACGAACGCGGAAGGTATTGTCCCCGGCTGAAAGGGCTCGGTGGTTCCATCGGTCATGTTCAGCAGCGCATGCGGCTTTCCGGCATCGCGCAAGATCGCCGCAGCACCTTCGTCAACCAGAAATTTACGTTGCGCGCGAATTGTCGCCATATATTTATCGAACGGATCAGGCGTAGCGGGCTGCCCCACCGGCGGCGGTGGCTCTTCAAGAGGCTGGTACACCTCCGCGTTAGTATCGACGGGTCGCGGCGGCGAAAGCGGGCGAGGCTCCTGCGCAATCACGATCGCACCCTTCAGCTTTCCGTGAAACTTCTCGAAGTCTTCCGGTTTTTTCGCGTCGAAATACACCACCGGCCCGCGCACCGTGCCTTTCGTGTTGGGCGACCACGCTGCCGACGCGATGGTCAGGGGATGCTCCGCAGGCGCGACGATTCGAGCCTTCGCGGTTCCCCGGTTCCACGCATGTGGGATTGAATACTCTTCCAGGTGCACGTTGCTCAGGCCGTACTTCCTGAACATATCCACCGTCCAGTCGTTCGCCTGCTTCAGCAGCGGAGAACCGGTCAGCCGCGGCCCGATGCGATCCGACAGATATTCCAGGTTGTCCATCAACTCGCTGTGCTCGCGGATTTCCTTGAGAATCTGCGTATCCGTCGCCGCCACTGCATTCACATCGTCTGGCGTCGCGGCCGCGCCGCGATCCTTCGCCGCGAACAAAGCCAACAAAACTGCAACTATAGCGACCGTTTTCGTAAAACGATTCATTCGCGTCCCCCGGTGGATGGAACTTGTCCGCGTACTATCCGAGCGTAGACATCTTGCTGCTCTGCATGGAGCATGCTTGCTAGTCACGTACCCTTCTTCATTCGACGCACGCCAACCACTTGCCCTTACCGCTGGTGCTTCTTTTTTCTGGTTCTTGGTGCCTTCTGACAAAAGGGACAAAAATGTGTACTTCTTCCCGCCACGATGATTCGCCGTATTGGCGTTTTGCAGCGGAAGCACGGCTTCCCTTCCCGCCCATAAACTCGATGATGCTGCTGATATTCTCCCGGCTCGCCCTTCGCGTCAACAAAATCGGAAATCGACGAGCCGCGCATCACAATGGCGCGTTGCAAAATCGCTTGCAGTGCCCGGTATAATTCCGCCACCTGCTTGGGCGTCAGCTTTGATCCCATACACGCTGGATGTATCTTCGATCTCCACAGACTCTCATCCGCATAAATGTTTCCCACTCCGCGCAGAACTTCCTGGTTCAGCAGCAGCGCCTTGATACGTGACTTTCGGGAGCGAATCCGCTTTATAAACTCTTCCCGGCCAACTTCCAGCGGATCGGCGCCAAATCGTTTCAACTCCTCCACCAGCACTTCGCCTGCAAGATATGCCATCCGTCCGAACCGCCGTGGATCGACATACCGCAACTCACGCCCGTCGTCCAACACCATGAACACGTGAGTATGCTTCTTATGTGGCTCGCCTGCCCTCACCGGCATCAGCATACCCGTCATTCCCAGGTGAACCAGCAACGCCGTTTCACTTTCAATGTCGCCGCTATCCGATTTCCCCGTACCACTTCGCTGCAATCGCAGCAGCATGAACTTCCCGTAGCGCTCCACCGATCGAATCTCCCGCCCGGGCAGCTCGCGCTCCAAGTCCTGAGGATTGTCGATGAAATCGGTTTTGCCCAATGTGACGCTTAAAATCCGGCGGCCTGCCACAGCCAATTGCAAACCGCGCGCTACAGTTTCCACTTCAGGAAGCTCCGGCATGTTTCTCCTGTTCGCTCACGTTACCATACTCGCCGCTGCTGCAGCCCCCGCCGCGCCCGTGGTACATTTTTTGTTGGGGGTGCTTGTGCACATCGCTTCGCTACGTTTACTTTTTCTCACCGGTTTATTTCTGGCCTTGGCCGTTTCCGCACAGGCTCGCAAACACGAGACAGGATTTCTGGATCGCACCGTATCGCTCCAGGGCGCCGCCTTCAAATATCAGGTTTTCGTTCCCGACGACTGGTCTCCGCGGCAAAAGTGGCCCATCATTCTTTTCCTCCACGGTGCCGGTGAGCGAGGCTCGGACGGTTTGGTCCAAACCGAAGTCGGCATTGGCGAGGCGATTCGCAAAGGGCGCGCGCGTTTTCCGGCAGTCATCGTGATGCCGCAATGCGCGAAAGACAACTGGTGGACCACAGCGAAAATGGAAGACATGGCGCTAGCCAGCCTGGCCGCGGCCACCAAGGAATTCAAGGGCGATCCCTCGCGCACCTATCTCACCGGCATCTCCATGGGCGGCTACGGAACGTGGGACATCGCCATGCATCATCCGAACCTCTTTGCCGCTATCGTTCCTGTTTGTGGCGGCATCACTGCCTCGCCATCACTCAAACAGAAATATCCGGAGCTGGCCAAGAAAGCCTATGCCGATGAACCCAAAAGTTACGCGGAGGTGGCTGGCAAAATAGGTAAAACACCGGTATGGATTTTTCACGGCGCCGACGATCCCACCGTCTCACCTGAAAATTCCCGTAAAATGTTCGCCGCGCTGAAAGCCGAGGACGGAAATGTCCACTACACCGAATATCCCGGCGTCGGTCACGAGTCCTGGCACAAGGCATACGCCGAACCGGAACTCATGACCTGGCTCTTAGCGCAAAAATTATTGTGACTTTTTCTGGTAGTCCGGATACGGCGGATGATCCGGGATCACCACGGGATTCTTTTTCAGATTTTCCAGCGTGACTTGCACCGCTCTTTCAAGTTGCGGATCGCGGCCCGCAGCTACCGATGCCGGATCATTTTCTACTTCAATGTCAGGCGCAACGCCGTGGTTCTCCACTTCCCATTGGCCGCGCAGTCCGTAGATCGCCGCGCGCGGCGCCATCACGTAACCGCCATCCAGCAGCGACGGGTAACCGCTGATTCCCACCAGTCCGCCCCAGGTTCGCGTCCCCACCAGCGGGCCAATTTTGTCTTGCCGGAACATCCAGGGCAGCGCATCGCCACCGGAACCGGACATTTCGTTGATGACCATGGTCTTTGGCCCGTAAATTTGCGCCAGCGGCGAGCACCACTTTTCGCCTTCGCGGGTCGTCGCGCAATTGCGCAGCGGCCTTTCCAGCAAATCAATGATGTAATCGGCAATCGCGCCGCCGTGATTGTAACGCTCGTCGATCACCGCGCCCTGCTTGTCCGCTTGCGAAAAATAGTAGCGATTGAAATTGACGTAGCCACCGCGCGCCGTGTCGGGCACGTGCACATAGGCAAGTTTGCCGCCGCTTAGCTCGTCTACCTTCCGGCGGTTTCCCTCCTCCCAGGCGCGATTGCGCAGATCGAATTCGCTGTCAACGGGTACAACTGTGACGTCGCGCGCATCCTTACCTTCCGGATTGGCGCTCACCTTGATGCGAATCTGCTTCCCCGCTGTATTCTCGAAGAAGCTGTACACATCCGCAGGTGGCCGTACATCGCGCCCATTCACTTCAATCAGATAATCGCCTACCTTTACGTCCACGCCGGGTTGCGTCAGCGGCGCGCGCAGATCCGGATTCCAGTTTTCTCCGTTGAAGATTTTCGCGAAGCGGTAACGGCCGTTCTCCACCTGGTAATCGGCGCCGAGCAAACCGCCCTTCACTTCCGGTGCTTTCGGAATGTCGCCACCAAAAATGAACATGTGGCCAACCGTCAACTCGCCCAGCATCTCGGTGAACAGGTGATTCACGTCGCCACGGCCTCCCGCAGCGTTCAGGTATGGCTGATATTTCTTCTCCGCCTCCGCAAGATTCAGGCCATGAAAATTCGGCGAATAGAAAAAGTCCCGCTCGATGCGCCAGACCTCGTGATACATCTGGTTCCACTCGGCCCGCGGGTCAACGTACACTTCCATCGAGTCAAGTTTTAGTTGCCCATCGCCGGCTTTGGGCGCTGCGCCGGTTCCTGCGATGAACCACTGCCCAGGCCCCATCGGGGGCCCTTGCCGAAACAGGGTCTTTTCGCCATCGGCTGACACCGCGAACGAACTGACGTTGGCGACATACGGTTCGGTTTTACGTGTCGACAAATCGAACTTCGAAATCGAAGCAAAAGTTGGGCCATCGAGCGATGTAACTGAAGGCAACTCTCCGAGAAATAGAATTCCCGCTTTACCGGAATTCATTCCGACGTAGTTGGCGGCTTTGATGGGTAAAGAAACAATGCGCTGACCGATGCCATCGAAATCGATCGTGACCGCAACCTGTTCCTTTTTGTCCTTATCTTTATCTTTGTCCTTGTCCTTATCTTTATCTTTGTCGGCTTCCTTATTTTTACCGCTGTCTTTCCCCTTATCCTTGCCCTGATCTTTACTCTTGTCTTTATCCTTATCCTTATCCTTGTCGGCGTCCTTTTTCTCTCCTACTTTCTCGTCGTCACTCTGCGGTTCCACAGGATTCGCGTCCGTCTTTTTCAGTACCGCAGCGTAAACGTTTCGCGAGACCGGTCGCTGAAATCCCGACATATCAAGCCAGGTCACACTCAACCCCTCGTCAGTGCTGGCCGTAAAGAACAGGTACTTCCCGCCTTTATCGAACTGCGGATAACGCGCGTCGCTCATGCCGTCGGTGATTAGCGTGCTTTTCCCACTCTCCACCGAATACACATAGATCGCATGTAAGTGATTCGGCAGGAATTTCGAATACGTAATCCACTTGCTGTCCGGCGCCCAGTCCTGATCGAAAAACACGCCCCACGCATCGTAGATATCGGTGTCGACTTTCACCGGCGTCCCCTTGTCGATGTCCACGTACCACAAATTCAGTCGCTTGTCGGCAAACGCAATCTTCTTGCTGTCAGGCGACCACGTCGGGCTGTAGAAGAATGACGGCGGCTTGTCCAAGCTGATTTTTTTCACTTCGCCTAGTCCGCTCTGATCCACAAGGTGCAGCGCATATTCGCCGGACTCATCGGAAAAATAGGCAATGTACTTTCCGTCCGGCGACCACGAAGGATCGCGTTCGGCCACGGCGGTAGTTCGCGTAAGGTTGCGAATATCGCCTTTTTCCGCGGGAACACTCAGGATTTCCCCACGCGCCTCAAACACCGCGCGCTGCCCGGTGGGTGAAATGCTTCCCGCTTGAATCTTGTCGGCGGCTTTTTCCCAGTGTGCTCGCGTGGCAGGTAAATCCGCCGCAACTTGCACATTTACCCGTTGCGATTGGCCGCTAGCAGGGTCAAAAATATAAATTCCGCCGAATTGTTCATAGGCCAGCGCATCCGGGCCTGCCGAGAGCGACTTAAGATCGAATCCTTTGTTCTCCAGTACCTGCTTCACCGTTTTACTTTTTGTGTCGTAAGCAAACAGCGAGACTGGACCGTTGCGGTCCGAGAGAAAATAGACCGTGTCCTTGAACCAGACCGGCTTCGAGTCATTTGAGTTTTCCCGGGGCACACGCTCGATTTGCAGATTGCTCAGATTCACAATGTAAATTGGCGTTGTTTGCCCGCCGCGATAGCGCTTCCACGCGTCCTGCCACTGAATGTTCGGCACGTAAGCCATCTTCGTTCCGTCCGGCGAATAGCTTCCTTCTGCGACCCGCCACATGGGAAGTGCCTGCGCAACACCGCCATCTTTATTAACCGTATAGAACTTCACGAAGTCCGCATACCGTTCGCGTTCCGACGCAAATAGCACCTGCTTGCCGTCTGGGGTCCATCCAACCGCGCCGTCTTCCCCCGGAAACCACGTGAGTCGCTTTGGCGTGCCTCCCTCGGCCGGCATTACGTAAACGTCGCGATTGCCATCGTAATTTCCGCTGAACGCAATCCATTGCCCATCGGGAGAAAAAAACGGATCACTTTCATGTCCACCGGTGGTTAACTGCCGTGCCTCTCCACCACCACGCGGCACGCTCCACAAATATCCGCCATAGACAAACACGATGGTGCTTTTGTTGAGAGTGGGCTGCTGCGCCAGTAGCAACGTTTCTTCCGCCGCAAACCCCGCAGCCGCAGAAAACAACAACGCCAGCGCGAGCAACCAGCCATGCCGTGATTTCATATCTCCCCCATCTATCTCAATTGAAAAAGGCACAAACACTTCACACAATTTCCTGACGTCAAACGCAAAGTACTCGGGACATTATTTCGAGCCCGGCCAATAACCTGGCGCGGTGATGGGTCGCGTGTCTTCTTTAGCCGCATATTTCTTCACCGCCGGCCCGATCTCGGAAGCTTTACCAATCAGCACAAACACCAGATCATCCTGCGGGAAATGTTTGGCGATGACTCTTTTCGCGATTTCCGGCGTTACAGCATCGACTCGCGCTTCCAGATCATTCACTTCGCTATCATCTAGCCCGTAAAACTCGTGTGAAGCTATCACCCGCGCCAGTTGCGCCGAGGTCTCGATCGTCGGCGGAAATTGCCCCTTGATAAAACTTTTTGCCGAAGCCAACTGTTC
>DASXBH010000149.1:0-11582 GCA_036491775.1 Candidatus Acidiferrum sp. | reverse complement strand
TGTTCCATGGAGTGATGAATGGCGCGAGCAGCTTCTTCGGGCGAGAGTCCACGCGCGGATTCCATCGGCAGCGTGAGATTCCCGATCAGCCGCAGGGTGTCGGTCAGTTCCTGAATCTGTGGGGCATGAATGGGCGTGTCGCCTTCATGCGGGGCGTTGCCGCCATAGGCTACCAGCGCGGCGATCAAGCTGGCCAGGACGGTATCGACTTTGCGGTCCGTCAGCGTATTAACCTGAATGCCTTCCACGCGATGCTCCCGGAGTTGTGCCGGCCAAAGATCTTTCTTCACGCGATGAGCCGGTTCCTCCGATCTTAGCAAGGTCGCCTGGATCAGACGTGCCAGCGTGTCTAATTCGCCCACATGAAATTTCGTGGCGAAATAGAGGGTGTGAATGCTGGCGCGTTGCAGGTCAGTAGCCAAGGCGTGGAATTCTCCGCGAGCATCGGGAAGATGACCTTCGCTGACTTTGGCTACGACGATGCCGCCGCGTTCTACGCGAATTTCCAGGCCATCGAGATCGATGGCAGCGCGCCGGAGGGAATCGTACGCGGCATCGAGGCTATCCACCACGCGAGGATGCGCGGGATCGTACAGGCGATGCGAGCGCAGCAGCAGCAACAGATCACGAAGGCTCAGCGTCACGTTGAACAGGCGTGGGTCGCCGGCCGGAGCATGTTCACGGGTCGCACCGGTACTCCGCAGCGCTGGAGCCTTCTTTGCGGAAGGGTTGGCTGGCTGCTTTTGGTCCAAAAGTAGCGTGGCACGCTGTCCCAAAAAGTGACTCTCCCGAGTGCGTTCGTCTGCGCCGCAACATGCTGCTGCCCAGCAATGACGTAATTACCGCTGCCTCCAAGACACGGAGTGCGATCCGCTGGGCTATTCCGGCACTTCTATCATTGGGTGTGAGTAGGATGTTGGCTATAGTACTTCTAGGTCTATCTGTGTATCGACTGGAGACAATTCGGCTGCCTTTTGGAGGGAAACTTCGTTCCGCTTCTCTCGCTCTTCGCTGTACCAAAGGGCAAACTTATCGCGTTTTCAGCGATTCGGTGACAATCACGGTTCCACCTTCGCTGACTTGAACGCCGCGTCGCGCTACCTGAAAACCGTTCAGCTTCATCAGGATCATGTGTCCGCCGGTGGGCACCTGCACACGTGCCGGAGAAAACTGCCCGGTGGGTTTGCCGTCGATAAAAATTTCCGCTCCGGAGGGTGTGGTGGTCACTTGCGCCCAGGCTACACGATCGAGAGATTTTTCTTTCAGCTCCGCGGTCAATGAGGTTTGCACGTTGTCTTTCACTTGAACATGACCCGCATAGGCTTCGTATCCAGGCAGTCGCAGCACGAGGTCGTATTGTCCCGGAGCCAGCGGTAAGGTTACGGGCGTTTGTCCGGACTGCTTCGCACCATTAATGAAGACGTCGGCGCCTGCGGGATGGCTGGTGATCAGCAAACCTTTAGCGATCGATTCCAGATGGAGTTTCTGATCCTGAGATTCACCGGCTTTTAGTTCCAGCGCGGTTTGCAGCGATTGATAGCCGTCTTTTTGCACTTGCAGGCTGTAGCGCTTGGGATCGAGATCGTTGAAGCTGCACGGCGTGGTGCAATTCGCCAAGTTGCGTCCGGCCGGACCGTACAACGTGGCCGTTGCGCCAATCACATCGGTGATGACATGCACCGCGCCTTTTCCTGCGGCGGGAATGGGATGCGAACCATTGTCGCCCTTTTCCGCGCCTGCCAGTGCGGTGTCGTCGTACAAAATGTCGTCAACCACGTGGACGGCGGCTGGGCCGTTGCGCATGAATTTCAAAAGCGTGGCGTGCTCGGAAGGGCGCAATTTGCCGGCGAGAATCAGCGTATTGTTCGTGCCGCGGACTTGCACGCGTTTGGCTAGACCTTGCTCCGAGAGGGCTTCTTCGATTCGACCTTTGTATTCCGCCGCGGCGGGTGTGAATGTGGTTTCCGGCTTTTTGACTGGCGCGGGCTGGGCCGCAATGGCCACTGGCGGCGGAGTCGAAGTAAGAGCGGAATCAAGGCTTTTTGGTGTCGAATCGACGGGCGCAGCTTCGGCACTCTTACTCGAATCGTCGGCGGTAGCTGGGGCTGCTTTCGCTGACAGCGCCGGGTCTGTCGCGCTTGATTGTGGCGCAGAAGTAGCTGGTGGTGGTGCCAGATTATTCGAAGTCTCGGGTCGCGCCAGATTGTTTCGTCCCCGCACCGCTTGGAATTCAGGGCGCAGGCGATAAGCACCAAAGGCAATGACGGCAATCAGAAAGAAGGCCGCGAATACGGTGGGAAGCGCGCTTTTCTTTTTTGGTTGTTCGTAGGTTTGTATGGGACCGGTTCTGCGAACGGCTGGAGTCTGCGTGGGACTGGCAACTCGGTGCTGCAACGAGCGAACCGTCGCCACCGTCATGGGATCTTCGGTGTGTGTTCCGCGAAGGCCTGGGCTCATGCTGCCGTGCGGCAGTGCGCCGTTGGCGCGCGGTGACATCACTGTGGCGTCGGGGCCGCGATCATTGGCTCCCAGAGCGCGATAGCTACGCAAATCTTCCAGCATTTCGCGGCAGCTCTGATATCGGGTTTCCGGTTCCTTGGACAGCGCGCGCATCACAATTTCGCTTAAGCCCGGATGAACGGCAGGATTAAGCTGGCGCGGCGGAATCGGCTCTTCGTTCACGATTTTATAAATGACGGTGGTGATGCTTTGCCCCGGGAAAGGCTTCTCGTTGGTGAGCAGTTCGTAGAGCACCACGCCGAGCGAGAAAATGTCGCTGCGGCCATCGACCGGGCGGCCTTTCACTTGTTCCGGCGACATGTAACTGGGGGTGCCCATGACGTGGGTGGTTTGCTGCACCGTGCCGAACTGCAAAATTTTTGCGGTGCCGAAGTCGGTGACTTTCACGGTGTCATCGCGGGTAAGCATCAAGTTGGCGGGCTTGATGTCGCGATGGACGATGTTGCGTTCGTGGGCAAATTGCAGCGCGTTGCAAGTCTGCTCCATGATGCGCAAAACGCGGGAGGCCGGGAAGGCATGGCCGAAATCCATCAAATTCTGGAGGCTCTTGCCTTCCACCAATTCCATGGTGATGTAGTACAAGCCGTTTTCTTCGCCTGCGTCGTAGACCACAACGATGTTGGGATGGGTCAGCAGGCCAGCGGCGCGTGCTTCAGTCTGAAATCTGGAGAGCAGCTCCGGGCGCGACAGGCCAGTGCCTTCTTCGCTCAGGCGAATGGTTTTTACAGCAACCGGGCGGCCGATGACCGGGTCGGTGGCGCGATAGACAACGCCCATGGCGCCGCGTCCCAATTCACTCAGGATTTCATAGCGGCCCGCTTTGACGATCGTTTCCATGCCGATGAAGTCACCTCAGTGACCGTTGCCCGCTGGCTGTAAACACCCCGCCATGCAGCAGGTTGCGCACAACTAAGTTTGGAGGCTGTTTCTGAAGGCAGGAGACGCTCGCTCACGCCGAACCTTATTCATCCCGCAGCGGCCATGACCTGGAATCAGACACACCCCTCGCCATTTCTGACAGTACCGGGTGGATTTTCAGAGGGTCAACGCTACGGGAGTACTATTGTGCTTCACTCGCCATGTCCATTCGGACAGGCCCATTTTATTGCGGCGACTGGATGCGTTCGGGCATGGGCACGTTGGTCTCGCGAATTGGGCGATCGACTTCGCTGGCGCGGGCAGGTGCCTCCAGTCCATCGGTGAGCAGGAAACCCTGTAGCGCGATGCCGGTGGTCCAGAGGCTTTCGAGGGCGGAAATATATTCGGACTGCAATTGGTAGAGCTTGCGCTGCGATTCCAACACGCGCGGGGGTGCGGCCAGCATCAATCCATACTTTTCTACCATCAAACCGTACGCTTTTCTGGCGCGTGGCAGAATTTCGTCGCGATATTCCAGGGCCATCAACTTGGCGTTGGCATACTGATCGACGACGGTTGCGGCGCGTTCGCGCAAGGTAAGCGCGATGCGTTGTTTTTCCAGTTCGGCGCGGTCACGATCTGCGGTGGCAGCGGTAACGTTGCCCTGATTGCGATTGAAAATTGGTAGCTGCACGTCAATTTCGGCGATGCCTTCCCAACCCGTGACTGAGTTTTCGATGTGCAGTGGCTCGCGGTTGTAAATCAGTCCGCCGCGAAGGAGCAGGTCGGGGATGGACTCGCGTTTGGCGCGCAGGATTTGGGCGGTGGCACGCTGGCTGGAGACTTCGGCGATGAGTGTGGCGGGACTTTGCGTCGCGATGCTTTCCACGATTTGCTCTTCATTCAGTTCCGGCCAGCCGTGTTCCAGATCGCCGGAAACGATAGTTGGGGGCATATCCGGTTTGCCCATCACTGCTGCCAGCGATCTCCATTCTTCGCGCAAAGTGTTTTCCTGCATGCGCGCCGCCACGCGTTGGCGTTGCGCATCGACCTCTGCTTCGAGTAATTCGGTCTCGTCAGCCTGGCCAGTGTTAAAGAGTCGTCGTTGCGTGTCCGTGTAGTTTGACTCGATCGCTGCCAGATCTTTCTTTGTATCGAGCAGTTCTTGCGCAGCCAGTACTCGCAGGAATGCAGTTTGTACGGCGCTTTCGACGCGGAGCTTTTGTTCCTGCGCTTCGGTTTCCGCGATGCGCGTTTCGTGGGAAAAGACGTCGCGGCTCCTGGGCAACTTTCCGCCGGTGACAATATTTTGTTGCACGAAGAATCCTTGTTTACCACCGTTCACGGAGCCGCCACGAATTTCATCGCCGACGTAGCCGACAGTCGGATTGGGATAGAGCCCGGCTTGCAACTGACGCGCTTTCGACGCGCGGATTTCCGCCTGGGCTTGCTGGAGTGTGGGGTTGGATTCGGTTGCGAGCCGTTGAGCTTCTTCCAAAGTGAAAAGCACGCCTTTTGCCGATTCCTGCGCGCGGCCCATACGAGGATACATGGCCTGCACGGCTGGCATTTCGGCGTGAGCATGCTGCGATTGCCCCTGCGGCATCTGCTGCATTCCAGGCATCTCTTGCGCTTTGGAGCACCGTGGGAACGCGAACAACCCGAAGACAAATACCATGCCCGCAAATCGTGCAACTCGCATCAGCATTCTCCCTTGCTTGCAATTTCCTGGATTCTTTAGCCTGGGCACACTCATGATTTGTGGGGATGTTCGTTCTGGCCGTTGCTTTTCTGGTTTTCGCGGGCGCGAAGGCGTGACTGAATTTCGTCGTATTCTTTGTCCGGCAACACGCGGACCATGGTCATCATGCCCATCATTCCGGCGCTCCAATTTTTTGGCAGGCCGTAGGTTTCTGGCCGGTCTACCAGCGCGTCCATGCCCATTTCCATGAACGCGTCCTGCGGAAAGCCGGGCACGGAGTTGGCGTTCTCGGCCACGGGCGAATGTGGCGCGTGCTCCACGCCCAGAGTGCGCGAGAGGGTGGCCATCTGGCTCATGGCTTTCATTTCCGTGGTATCGGCGGTCTCAATCTGCCGGTCACGCAGCAGGTCCATCATGCTGTTCATCATGTGGTGCGGCAGGTGGCAGTGAATCATCCAGGCACCCGGATATTTCGCGTCGAATTCCACCACTTTGGCTTGTGCCACGCCGACCAGCACCGTATTGGTGGGATACCAGGTAGATTCCGGCGCTCTTCCGCCTTCCGTTCCGGTAATGACAAACTGATTGCCGTGCAGATGAATGGGGTGATGGTCCATGCCGAGATTCACGAAACGCAAACGGACGCGACTTCCCAGGCGCGCTATCAGAGGCGTGGTGGCTGGCGCGGAAACGCCGTTGAAGGTCAACCAGTTGAATTCCATAGACGCAGTGTTGGGCACAGTGTTGCTTGGCAAGACTGCCCATTCCTGCAGCACCACGGCGTAGTCGTGGTCGGCATGCGGCGCATAGGGTGTTGCGGGATGTGCGATGAAAACGCCGAGCAGGCCAATCATTTCCTGCATAGCGCTGTGGGCGTGATAGAAAAACGTTCCTTCCTGATGCACGGTGAATTCGTAGGTGTACGTAGTGCCCGGAGGAATCGGCTTTTGGCTGATCCAAGGCACGCCGTCTTGCTCGATGGGCACTTCCAGGCCATGCCAATGCATAGAGGTGCTTTCTGGAAGCGCATTCTCGAAAATAATGCGCACCCGATCGCCTTGCGTGACTTGAATCGTGGGCCCGGGGCTGCTGCCGTTGTAACCCCAGACGTCCAGTGTCTTGAATGGGGCGATTTTTTGCTTCAGAGGCTCAGCCTTGAGACGGAAGACTTTCACGGCACCGTCCACCTCGAAGGGCAAATCGCGCAAGTCGGGCGTGATGACGGGAACGTGCGGGCGAAGCGTGCTCAGCGGAGTGTTCGCTCCATGGTGATGCGGCTTTTGGTCTGAGCTCTGCGACTTCTCGTTGTTTGGCGCGCCTTTGAGGCGGGCGCTTAGACCCAATAATCCCGCGCCAAATATCGTGGCGTTCTGAAAAAATTTCCTTCGCGTGCCATCCATACTGTCCTCCAGAAATTCCTGTTGAGTGCAATTAGGGCGCAGACGCGTGAATTCGCGGTGCGATAGTGATCGTGATCGTGTGGCAAGAGATGAAGATTCGGACGTGGATCAGATGCGAAGCGGAATATTCAGGTCAGAAAACATACTTGAAGGAGTTTGTGATCTTCGCTGGCTGCGAGGAGGGTCATCGCTAGTCGCCCGGCACACAGTCGTTAACCTGGAAACGGACCCAGCGTAATGTGGCGTCTTGTAATCGAAACTGGATGTCGAGCTTTGTGAGGCCAGTTCGCGCGAGGCAACGAGATATTCGCCTGCAGGGCAAGTAAAAGTAATTTCCTTCGCCATAGCGTTTGCGCCCGAATGGCTGTGTTTATTTCCTACGTGCTTGCGCTCGCCATGATGGCAGGCTTCGGAGCTGCCGGATGATGATGATGACAGGGACGGGTGACAAGGTGCGGCGGCACACCACGACGCACACAAAGGCGTTACTACCAGGCACAGCACAAGCAGCAAGGTGCTGGCTCGCATCGCGAACCTGCGAAAAGGCGGACGCTTCTCTACCGTTTGCACAGTTCCTACGCTACGCTGGAGGCGCGGCAGGGTCAAATCAATTGCTGCGGATTCCGCGAAAGAAAAACTAGTCGCCGTGACTCTCCGTGTTTGCAGTAACTTTCCCGGCGAACGAGCGATACACGAACACAAAATAAATAGTAGCCAGGATCATGCCGATCACCCACCAGATGAGCCCGACTTTCAATCCGTAAGCGCCCGCCTTGGCGTTGCTTACGGTCAGCGAGAAGGCTGGGTTGCGCGCCGGCAATACCATGGGATAAACGCCAAACACCGCGCTGGTCAGCATTCCCAAGAAATAGGCGCACGACGCCAGAAACGCGTTCAGTTCCTTGCCGCGCCGCAATTCAAATTGCACACCGGCTAGCCCGGCCACGGCCAGCACTGGTAACACATAACCCAGCGGCCAGGTTTTGAAATTGGCCGTGACCTGTGGCTGCACGGCAAAGGTTACGGCAGTGACGATGCCGGTCATAACCAGCACGCCCCACCAGCAAAGACCGGCCAAGTTTCCGGCGCGCTTGCCGACTTCACCGGAGGTTTTGTATTGCACCCACAGGCCGCCGTGCATCATCAACGCCAGCAATGCCTGCACGCCGACGAGGACTGTAAACCAATCTAAGATCCCGGTCTGTTCGCCGAGGCGCCAATTGGTCCACAGCGGCTCGAAGAAATAACCGCTGGCATCGAGGGGCACGCCGCGCACCACATTGCCGAGCGCCGCGCCCAAGAAAATCGCCAACAGTAAGCTCGCACCAGAAAATACAAAATCCCAGAAGGGAATCCATATGGGACTATGAATGTGGTTTCGAAATTCGACCGCGGTGCCGCGCAGGATCAGCAGCCACAGAACCATCATCAACGGCAGATAAAATCCGCTGAAGCTGCTCGCATAGAGAGCAGGGAACGCGAAATAGAGTGCTCCACCTGCCGCCAGCAACCACACTTCGTTACCATCCCAGACCGGGCCGATACTAGCAATCACTTGCCGTCGCTCTTCTTGGGTTTTCGCCACCAGAAAATGAATCGCACCGGCACCCAGATCGAATCCGTCCAGAAGGACGTACATGGTCACCATCACCGCCACCAGCACAAACCATATCGTTTCCATCGTGTCCTCCTTAATGCGGCGTTACTACCGGTTCGGTTTCTACTGGTGAGGTTAGGTCGGTGAGAGGTTCGCCTTCCGATTCCGGGCCGCGTTCAATTTCGTGGTAAATCAGGAAGAGCCACAGCATCGAGAGCAGCGTGTACATGCCCATGAAGCCAATCAGCGTGAACCAGGCGTTCCCGGCCGCGACGCGAGGAGAAAAACCGTGAATGGTACGCATGACGCCGTAGATAAGCCACGGTTGCCGACCCAGTTCCGCGGTCATCCACCCGGCAGTATTGGCGATGTAAGGAAGAGGGACGCTGAGCATCAGCACCCACAGCATCCAGCGCGCGTCATACAATTTCCCGCGCCACAGCAGGAACGCCGAAATGGACATGACCGCGATGAAAATGGTTCCCAGTCCCACCATCACGTGATAACTGAAATAAAGCAGCTCAATTTTGTCGGGCCACTGATCTTCCGGGAAAGCGTCGAGCCCGCGGACGTGCGCGCTCCATTTGCGATAGGTGAGGAAGCTCAGCATGCGCGGAATGACCAATGGATTATCAAGCTGGCGCTTCGGTACGTCGGGCTGGCCAAGTATCGCCACCGGCGCGCCATCCTGCGAGACGAACAGTCCTTCCATCGCCGCGAGCGTGGCTGGCTGATTGGCTGCAATCAATTTTCCCTGGAAGTCTCCGGTGGGGGCCAACTGCAAGATCGCCGCAATCACGCCGACCGAAATACCCATTTTCAAGAAGGTACGGCCATACGCTTCTTCGCGCTTTGACAGCAGGTAGAACGCGCCAATCGCCGCCATCACGAAGCAGCCAGTCTGCACCGCGCCAATCATATTGTGGGCATACTGCCAAAGCGCCCACTTGTTCAGCAGCAATTCCCAGAAGCTCGACAATTCGATTTGGCCTGTCGCGGTTTGCCGGTACCCGGTTGGATGTTGCATCCAGGCGTCGGTGGCCACGATCAAGTAGCCGGAAAGCCACGATCCGAAGAACACGAAGAAAGCGGCAAACCAGTGGCCGATCCTGCCCAATATCTTTTCGCCAAACAAAAACAATCCGAGGAATGTGGATTCCAGGAAAAAGGAGAAGAGGCCTTCCATCGCCAGGGTCTGCCCAATCACGCCGCCAGCAGCTTTTGAGAACTCCGACCAGTTGGTGCCAAACTGAAATTCCATGGGAATCCCAGTGACTACGCCGATGGCAAAGTTTATGCCGAAGATTTTTGCCCAGAAGCGTGCTGCGCGCGCGTAGTGCTCGCTTCCCGTTCGCAGATGGAACGTTTTCAGGATGACGATCAGCAGCGCCAGTCCCATCGTTAATTGCGGAAACAAATAGTGATAGGTGATGGTAAACGCGAAATGAAGACGATGAACGTCCAGAGCTGAGCCCATAGAGACACCTCCCCGAATGATTGCGGTGCTTTGGCCTAATTAGGCCGCAGTGGCTCGAAGGACGCGAGTAACGCGGAAACTACCTATCTATTCTGGCATTTTTACAGGGCTGCGCAAGTGCATTCAACTTTTTTATGAGCAGCAGCAAGGACTTGGTGCGTTGAGCTAGTTTGTAACCGCTATCATGGAGACATGGAAAATGCAGCAGCAAATACATCCGAGATACCCAGAGGCGCTTCCTCTTCGCGAATTGCGGTTGTTGTGCCTGAAGGTTTCGAGTACGCGGTGCGCATCCTGCTGGGCTGCAGCCTGGTCTGGTACACGTTGCATCACACGCACCTGCATAGCCCACTGTGGGCGTTAATCTCCGTCATCACCGTGACGGAACCCAAGCTGCACGCGGCGTGGCGTGCGTTTCTATCGCGCATCCTTAACACGGTGGTGGGCGCGGCCACTGGCATGTTGGTCCTTTACATGGTGGGGCCCGGCTTCGGCGAAATCTTATTCGCAATCATGGTGTCTATTCTGATCTGCACGCACCTGATTAAGGTTCCGGGTAGTTGGCGATTGGCACCAGTCACGGTGGCGATTGTGATGACGCCCAGCGTGTTAGCGGCGTCTCGCGCGGCCGGAATCAGCACAGCAATCGATCGCACCGAGGAAGTTCTGATTGGGAGTGTGGCGGCGCTACTGATTACCTTCGTAGCGACCGCGGTCGAGCGTTACCTGGCGCGCCTCACGAACCAAGGCCCGCGCGGCAATTCTAGCTCCGAGCTTGTCGAAGACTAGTATTTCTGGTGGAAGATCGATTTGTTGATGTCTGGCCAGAACTCTTTAGCGACGTTGAACACACCATCGAGTGCGATTTGCGTTCCCCAACGTTGATAGGTCTTCACCCAGGGATTGGACTGCGCCGGATAATAGGCGTTGCCGATACCAGCCGCCGCGCCGTTGCCCACGATTTCCGAAATGTTGAAGGTATTGTGCCCTGCATCCGTGCGCGTGATGAACAACCGGCTCACAGCATATCCTGTGCGTTTGAAAAATCCCCCGGATCCTAATGTGTAGTAGCGCGGATCTTCTCTGGTGAGCGTGGGCACAATGGCTTCGGTCATGTAATTGCCAATGCCGGTGTCGGCAAAAATGTGCCAGTAGTATCGGCCATAACCCGCGCCGCCATGTCCAAAGGTAGGTTGTGAGTTTTCTGCTAGTGCGATTCCGGAAAGCATGCCCACAAAAATGAAGTTCGAGTAGTCAAAACTATCTTGTGTGGCGAGCCAGAACTTTGTTTTCAATGTATCCGGCGGCAACTTGGTGTTGACGCTGACCGCGCGGTAATTCGGGATGATATAAAGGATGCGCTTGGGCTGCTTGCCCGCCATGGTGTCGTTGGGATTTACGGTTTGAATCTTGGGAGCGGGAGGTTCGGGCAAATTGGGATCGGCGGGCTTAGGCTCGGGACGTGATGAGCCATCGGCAGGAGGCGCCGGCTTCTGGGGAGTTTGCTCGGCGGGGGAAGCCGGTTCTTGAGCCCCCAATTGACTGACAGCGAAGACGCCCCCTAGTACGAAGACTATGCAAAACGATCGAATCGCTCTCAAGTCGTCCCTTCCTCAGACAGGTTTTGTGCCAACTCGGCGTGCACAGCCGCCCAAGATTGAGAGCTTGGGCGTAAATGTTTGATTCGTCAGCCCGTTCATTGGATGCACTCGCGTTTGGCGCCTTTTTAATTGTATTTTGCTTGGTTTTCCAAGCACGAAATATTCGAAAACTGACCCATTTTCCGTTGACTCATCCCTGCTTCGGACCTACCATCGCTGCATCTAGAGGGTATCCGCCAACTGCTTTGTTGTTCGTCATTACTTCCACTGGCCGAAACCTTCATTCCGTTCGATGCCCTCGGAGCCCCCATGAGCCTGCAGATCGCAAAAAGCCAACCGTTTCGAGAATTGACCATTCTCACGCTGACCGGGAAATTGCTTTTAGGGCCTGATTGCCAGAAACTCGAGCACGCCATCGACGACGTGA
>DASXBH010000148.1:0-5343 GCA_036491775.1 Candidatus Acidiferrum sp. | reverse complement strand
CTTTCGACCTCCACATCCACCTTCGATCAGCCCGGGTCTTCTGTTTCCAGCGAAGGTCCCGCTCATCTTGAGGACCTCAGGAGAACCAGGCGTATGCCCAGGGTGCTAATCGTTGACGATCACGCTTTTATTCGCCGTGGTATTCAGTCCATCTTGAACGCTTCTCCTGAATGGGAACTTGTGGGCGAAGCGGAAAATGGCATCGCCGCGATTCGCATGTCTCGCGATCTCAATCCCGACATTATCGTTATGGATGTTTCCATGCCAGAGCTCAACGGGATTGAAGCCGCTCGGGCCATTCACCAACTGCAACCTCGAGTCAAAATCGTTCTGCTTACCCTGCACGAATCAGCAGAGCTGGTGCGCAGTGCCTTTCGTGCCGGCGCCCAGGGATACCTGTTGAAGTCCGAGGCCGAACAGGAACTTCTGCGCGCGCTTCGCATCGTTACTGGCGAAGGTACCTATATCAGCCCGAAGGTCGATCCGCAGGTAGCCAAGACCGTAGTTCACGAAATTTCTTCGAACCCGGGCTGAGCCCCTCAATCCAGCCCAAACTTTCGACGCAATATGTTTTCTTGGTGTCGGTGTGACGGCTTCACCCTTCTCTACATCTTTAAGGGCAGACACCTACAGCGTGAGCCGGATATTTTCTTACGTGTTCTCCCGGCACCATGTCGCGAAGGAAGCAGGACACAGGACATGTCAGAAAAAAATGTAGCCGTTTTTGGTATTTATTCTGAGCGCTCAGCCATCGATGGCGCGCTCGGAGAATTCAAAGAAGCTGGGTTTCGTAATACCGACCTTTCTCTCCTTTTGCCGCAAAACTTGGGCGCCAAAGACATGGGAACCGAAAAGACCACGAAGGCGCCGGAAGGCGCAACTGCTGGCGCTGGCTCCGGGCTCGTCCTCGGGGGCGCGCTCGGCTGGCTCGTTGGGATTGGCGCCTTGGCCATTCCTGGATTAGGTCCTTTCATCGCCGTCGGCCCGATTATGGCTGCGCTTGCTGGTATGGGAGTTGGCAGCGCCATCGGTGGTTTCACCGGTGCGTTGATCGGTTTGGGAATTCCAGAATACGAAGCCAAGCGTTATGAAGGTCGCATCCGCCGCGGTGGAATACTCTTCTCGGTTCACTGCGACACTTCCAAATGGGCAGACATCGCCAAGCGCATTCTCGAGCGCACCGGCGCTGTTGACATCGGCTCCACTGCCGAATCCGCGGGCGATTTCGCCGTGAGCGACAAGCCCTACTCGCACACCGCGACCGGCGTTTCTGATTAATCAATTTCTTAGGCCCGCGCACCAGGCGCGCAATCTCTCAAACCCAACTCAAGGAGCGCTATCATGCCCCAGCAGGATCAAAAATCATCCACCTCACGCGATACGTTGATTCAAGGTTTAAACGAGGATTTGGCGCGCGAATACCAGGCCATCATCGCCTATGTCACCTATTCCAAAGTTTTAAAGGGCGCTCAATACATGAACATCGCCGGCGAACTCGAGAAACACGCCGGAGAGGAACTTCAGCATGCCCTCACTGTCGCCGAGCAGATCGACTACCTGGGCGGTACGCCAGCAGTTCAGCCCAAGCCGGTGAAAGTCACCGACGACAACGAAGAGATGCTGCGCGCCGATCTCGCCAACGAAGTCGCCACCATCCAGAATTACCGCCAACGCATTCATCAGTGCGAAGACCTCCAGGAATACGCCATGGCCGAACTGCTTCGCGAAATCCTCACTCAGGAGCAGGACCATTTGATCGCGCTCGCCACCGCTCTGGGCATCGATGCTCCTAGAGTCGATGCCGCACCGCCCGGCAGCGAATCTACTGACCCATCGCACCATCCGCCCAAACAGACTTCCGCTGGCAGGTAGTTAGCCGGCAATTTTCAATTTCGAGGTGCTCTATGCCTGAACAAGAAGTCGTCGAACGTGCTCGCCGGGACCAAGCAGAAGGTAAATCTCCATCCACACAGGCCGGCGAATTTGTCCGCGAAGAAATCGAACACGTGCGCGAAGGTAAGCATGGTGTCGCCAACACCAAACAAGCCATCGCCATCGGCCTTTCCAAAGCACGTCGCGCCGGAGTCAAGATTCCTCCGCGCGGTTCCTCCAGTTCGTCGCGAACCCGCTCCTCGAGTTCACAAAAGCGCGGCAGCACTGGCTCCAAGAGCCGGCGTCCCAGCAGCGAGTCCAGCAGGACGCGCTCTCGCGCCACGCTCAATGCCTTGAAGCGCGAAGGCTCCAGCAGCGTCTCCCGCTCTGCGCTGGCGAGGCAGGCCCGATCCACAGCGCGCAAGCGTGGCTCAGCTCAGCGTCACAATTCCGCGGAAAAGGCCGTACGCACCAAACGCAAAATGGCCACTCTACGCGGCGGCTCACGCCGGCGCAGCCCGCGACGCTAGTTATTCGGCGCATTTTTAGGACCCGTTTACATCTTCTCTAGGTTACCGCGCACTCCGTGTCGGGGGACACTTCCGCCCTGCGAGTCAACCGGCTCCGCCTCCCCATAAGTTACACATTGTATTGCATTTAGTAGCAGCGAAGACCCCTGTACTCTTGAGCGGACCTTTTTGCTCCCCGTACCCTTGTGGTATCTTCAAAGACGTTCAAGGTTTCTCCCCCAGCCCAAGCCGGATAACGAGGGCGACAGTCTGTGCAAACTGACCTTACACAAGGCGCGACACAAGGCGCCCCTCCCGGAAAATCCTTAGGTCATACCGTACGTCTCGCCTCCCTTATCGTTAGCGTGGTATTGATCACTGCCGCTGGCGGCGTAGCCTACCTCACCGAATCCCGTGTCGGCACCTATCGCAACTGGGTCCTCCACACCTATGGCGTCAAAGAGCAGATTCAAACCGTGCGTGCCACGCTCAACGAAATTCG
This sequence comes from Candidatus Acidiferrum sp., assembly GCA_036491775.1. Classification (GTDB taxonomy): domain Bacteria; phylum Acidobacteriota; class Terriglobia; order Acidiferrales; family UBA7541; genus Acidiferrum. Next base: position 2,460 of record DASXBH010000148.1, on the reverse strand, counting down.
CTCCAGCTCTTTGCTCTTCTGGATGAATCGCGATCCAAAAGAAAAAAATCATTTCGACGACCAACTGGCGCAGCTCGATCGCACTTCCACTGCGCTCATGCAGATGGTCGCCGACAATCCCGACCAGCAAGAGCGCTTGGCTAAACTCACGCCTCTCGTTGCGCAACAGGTCGACCGTCTCAAACAAATTACTCGGGCCCCTGTCCGTCTTCCATCCGAGTCCCAGGAAATGGCCGAAACTCTCGGAGATGTTTCCGCTTCCAAGATTCAAATTGCCATGCTGCTGAATAGTTTGGAGACCGCGGAAGAGCGTCTACTTGCCGAGCGCGTGAATCGCTGGAACGTGCTCTATGAACGCAATCTCATTACTCTTACAATCCTCTTCACCGCTTCCATTTTTCTTTTGGTCTTCAATTTCCGTCTGCTGCTCAATGAACTGGCCACTCGCCGGGAACGCGAATACCTCGATCGTCAGAACCTTGGCTCCTACCGCGCCCTCAGCGCTCGCATCCTCGAGCTCCAGGATATCGAGCGGCGCCGCATTGCCCGCGAACTTCACGACAGTGTCGGCCAGTTTCTTACCGGCATGAAGCTCAACCTTGGCCAGCTCCGCCGCCGTGGCGCCTCCGAATCCCTCGAAAATCCCGCGCTTCTCAACGACACTTTGGATCTTGCCGATCGCGCCATCACCGAAGTCCGCACCATCTCCCACTTGCTTCATCCGCCCTTGCTCGACGAACTTGGCTTCGAATCCGCTGCGCGTTGGTACGTCGAAGGCTTCGCCAAACGCAGTGGCATTCAAGTGGTCATCGAAATTGCTGAAATCGTCGAACGCCTGCCTAAAGAAATCGAACTCGCCCTTTTCCGCGTTCTTCAGGAAGCGCTTACCAACGTGCATCGCCACGCTCGCGCCGAAAACGTCATTGTCGACGTCAAATGCAGCGACAAGGAAGTGGTGTTAGTGGTTCAGGACGACGGCCGGGGCATTCCCCCCGATACTCTCCAGGCTTTCAATGATGGATTGGCTGGCGGCATCGGTCTGGCCGGTATGCGTGAACGGCTTGCGGAACTCAGCGGATCTCTGGAAGTTCACTCCGAAAAATCAGGAACGATGGTTCGGGCCACCCTCCCCACCGTCCTCTGTCATTCCGGCGATTCTTCTTCTATCAGCGTGTTCAACGCTGGTGATTAGCGATGCTTAACTGCTGCGGTCCGTCGCCAGAATCACGATCCCGGCAATTACCGCAATCACCCCAATCACCGGCGGCAACGGCACCGTGTGGTGTTCCGACTTCGTCGCCTGAATTGGCCCGATATCCACTACCTTCTTCTGTGTGGTGTACGTGAACCCCTGATACGCCAGAGCCAATATTCCCAACGCTAGCAGCACCAGTCCCAATACGCGCTTTCCATTCATTTGCTTTCCTCCGTCGGAATCTTCGTTTGAGTTCCGGCTAGTCACGAACCTTTGTTTAGCCGATTTGTGTATCTACTTCTAGTTCCTCAGCTTTCCGTTCTCCATACGCAACTGACCCGAAAGTTCCTAGGAGCAACCCTGTAATGACGTTTCCCGCCATCGTTGCTCCGGTGTTCTTCCTACGGCCCTCCTCGATTTAACCGATAGGATTCTCATCGTCCCGATGTTTTCATGAGCCTCAGCATTCTTGGCATCACCGCAAATCTGTCCTTCTTGCGGGGCTCGTCCTGGATGCCTGGCGTATTGGTTACCCAAGGAGGCCTTAATGAATTGGGATCAAGTAGAAGGCAAATGGAAGCAGTTCGCTGGCACCGTGAAAGAAAAGTGGGGCAAGTTGACCGACGACGACATCACGGTGATCAAGGGCAATCGCGACCAGTTGGTGGGGCGCATCCAAGAGCGTTACGGCATCGCCAAAGACGAAGCGGAGCGCCAGGTGAACGAATTCACCCACGGGCTGCGGTCTGACTCTGCCGACGCTGCTGCGCGCGCCGACAAAGCTTACAAGGCCGGCAAGCCCTGACCTGCTGTTTCTTTAATTTAACGTTCAGTGTCCCGGTATCGTAGTTTTTGGAGCCAGGCGCGCCCGCTTTTTAGCGCGATCTGGCTCCCTTTTTGTTCCATTTCTCTCAAAATCATCAACGCAAAAGGCGGTTCACGCACATGGCCAGCACGACAAGCTCGAAGAAAATTAAGAAAGATACTGAGTTGGAAAGTCTCCGCGATCTGCTGATCACCAAACGCGACGAACTCGCGGGACGTATTGAGCAGCGACGTCAGGAGATTGTCGCCGATCAGGAGCCTGACGATGAAGTTGGTCTGGCGATGCGCAACTCTTCCGCCGGTATGGCCATTGCCAATATCGAGCGCGAAGTTCGCATGCTCTCAGAAATCGAACTGGCTCTTCGCCTCATGGACAAGGGCGAGTACGGCATCTGCACCGTCTGTGAGCAGCCCATTCCCAATTTGCGACTGCGCGCCAT
>DASXBH010000147.1:0-3165 GCA_036491775.1 Candidatus Acidiferrum sp. | reverse complement strand
GAAGTATCCTCCGTATACGGCGACGCCCAGCTGAAAAAAAGTTGTCCCGGCGAGCGCGGCTGTCGAAGCTTCGTGCTCAATCACGGATTTGCGGCCGCCGGCAAGCTTTTTGCCGAAGGCAAAAAGCAGGGTTGCGCCCAGCGTCAACCAGGGGAGGACTCGCATGAACGTAGGGGCAGGCGTTTTCAGGAGCAGGAAGGCACCGGCTAGCCCTCCGATCAAACTCGCGACCAGCAATGGAATCATCACGCGACGAGGGACTTCCAGCCGCTTGCGATACGCGACTCCGCTGGCGGCGGCCGCGGTCCACAGCGCGATCGTGTTGGTGGCATTGGCGGGAATCGGAGGGACGCCCGTGAACAGCAGCGCCGGAAAGGCAATAAAGCTGCCACCTCCCGCCACGGCATTCAAAGCTCCGCCCAGCACTCCAGCGAAAAAAAGGAAGATGGCGGATTCGAGCGTCAAGAAATTAGGTGTATCAGAAACCGCATCAGACCGCCAATGGACCTGCCTTGTGGGTAGCGGTTTAACAGCATCACCACGAAGGACACGACGTTCCACGAAGGAAGCACCGACGAATCAATCGTGACACTTCGCTTCCTGCGCGGTTCATAATTTTTCTCATGCACAACTTTTGCGGCTAGATTGGCGAGGCGAGACGTAGCCTGCCATTTCTCTACAGATTTGCCAGTCGCGACTTCACAAAACAAACGCCGGATGTTCCTTCCGAGAGAATGAATTAGCGGGAATTCTTGCTACCCGAAAGGTGTGCCCGTCGTCCAAGAAAGTACGATGGCATCGCAACGAAAAGGAACTTTAGCGGGGGCCAACGCGTAGTCAACCAGAGGGGTAAGGTCGGCGTAGAGGTGACGCCGAGCGAATCGATTTCAAAATTTTGCGGGGTCTGGGGATTCTCTCATACTCGGTTTGGCGGCCCAGGTGAGATAACCCCCATCGCGGCAGGACAAGCTGGTGACTTGTCCGCCCAACCCCGACGGCACATTGTAGGCGATTCGTGCGGAAACTCCAATGTGTTTCCGCGCTGGTCGTGGACCGGGCCGCCCTAACCGTTTCCCGACGTAACTTCGGGAAAGAAAAAAGGAGCAGCTATGAAGTTCGCGACAGTGTCCAAGGGTGTAGTGATGGGATTGGCTTTGCTGTTGGCCTCCAGCGCGTTGGCAGCGACGAAAGCCAGCATGACGTTGCAGAGTTCTACGACCATCAATGGGGCCAGTCTGAAACCTGGCGACTACAAGCTCGAGTGGGAGGGCACCGGTCCCAACGTGGAAGTCAGCATCGTACAAGGCAAAAAGGTGCTCACGAAAGTACCGGCGAAAGTTGTCGATCTGACTTCGGCCCCGGCGAACAATGCGGCCATTTTGAAGATGAACGGCGATGGAACGAGCACTCTTTCCGGAGCTCGTTTCCAAGGTAAGAAGTTCGCGTTGGAACTCGGGGAGTCAAGCGACGGTATGCAAGCTGGGTCGAGTAAGTGACGAGCGAGTAAGTGACGAGGAAGATCAGCGCTAAACGGGACAGCAGGGAGCACATCGACGTGCTCCCTGTTCTTTTGCATGCTTCCGAAGTGGAAGTTGCGCAGAAGGATGATTAGTACTTCGGCACCTTCGGGTCCACGCGGTCAGACCACGCCGTGATTCCTCCCGTCAGGTTGTGAACTTTAGTAAATCCCGCCTGCTGTAGGAATGCGACTGCCTTGGCGCTGCGGCCGCCCATCTTGCAGTGGACTACGATTTCGCGGCTGGAATCGAGTTCATTCACACGATTGGGAAGATCGTTCAGCGGAATCAGATATCCGCCGATGTTGCAGATCTGATATTCGTGCGGTTCGCGCACGTCGAGCACGAAGAGATCGTCCTTGGCGTCCAAGCGCCGCTTCAACTCTTCCACCTGAATTTCCGGAACGCCGCTGCTCACAGGTTTCTCCTCCCCACGAATACCGCAAAACTCGTTGTAGTCTATCAGCTTGGTGACGGTAGGATGCGTGCCGCAGACCGGGCAATCCGGATTCTTACGGAGCTTGAGTTCGCGAAACTTCATGCCCAGCGCGTCGATCAGCAGCAAGCGGCCGATCAGAGGGTCGCCGATCCCCAAAATTAGTTTGATCACTTCCGTCGCCTGCATCACGCCCACGAGGCCGGGAAGAATGCCAAGGACGCCGCCCTCCGCGCATGACGGAACCAGTCCCGGCGGTGGCGGCTCGGGATACAGGCAGCGATAGCACGGCCCATCTTCAGTGGCAAATACGCTGGCCTGGCCCTCAAAGCGAAAGATTGATCCGTACACATTCGGCTTGCCGGAGAGCACGCAGGCATCGTTCACCAGATAACGCGTGGGGAAATTGTCGGTGCCGTCGGCAATAATGTCGAAGTCACGAAACAGTTCCATGGCATTGGCGCTGCTCAGCTTGGCGTCGAACGTCCGCAGGTTCAGGAATGGGTTGATTCCTTTCAATTTGTCCGCCGCGGAATCGAGCTTCTTGCGTCCCACGTCGGCAGTGGAGTGGATGATCTGCCGCTGCAGATTGGTGTAATCCACTACATCGAAGTCGACCAGTCCCAAGGTCCCAACGCCCGCAGCCGCGAGATATAAGGCGAGTGGCGAGCCCAGGCCGCCAGTGCCGATGCACAGTACACGGGCCGCTTTCAGCTTCTGCTGCCCCCCCATGCCGACCTCAGGCATGATCAGATGGCGCGAGTAGCGCAGGATTTCGTCCTTGCTGAGGGTTACTGGAATCTCGGTGGTAGTGGCCATAAAGTCCTCGGTTCAATTTCCTTCGTGTGCCTTCGTGCCCTGTGCGGTCAACGACTTTTGTTCGTCGAATCCATAAAAGTGTTCGCTGGAATTGATTCGGCGACCGCGCGAATGCGAGCTAACAACAGGAAGGGCAGCACGAACAACAGCGCATTGTAGCGACAGAATGCAAAGTTAGAAATCTCCGGTCAGATCGCGCCTCCGGCGATGGAAGGTACGATGGAAATGTTATCACCTTCCTTCAGCGCGGTGGCTTCTTTCTGCATGTAGCGGATGTCTTCGTCATTCACATAGAGGTTGACGAAGGCGCGGAGTTTGCCATCCTCGGTATAAAGGTGCTTTCGCAGATCGGGATGCTGCGCTACCAACGCACTCATCGCTTCGCCGACCGTG
>DASXBH010000146.1:0-7410 GCA_036491775.1 Candidatus Acidiferrum sp. | reverse complement strand
CACTATGGTGCGACTTCCGACGGCAGTTTACGTTAGCTGGCGAGCACGTGGCCGCAGAGCCTGCCGAAACCAGCGTCGAAACCGAATAGCGTTGGAAAAACAGCCAGCCCGGGAGAACCGGGCGTCCAAGGCTGATCCTCTAAGGGAGGCGAAGACCCATGAGCAAGGTAACGAGGATCTTGTTAGCAGCGACGATGCTGCTGTGGGCTCTGGGGATGGCGGCGCGGGGATACGCAAACGATGACGATCTGGATAATTACAAATTTCGGATAAATGCGGAATGGTGGTTTTCGCAGCCAGGTGGATATTTCGGGTTGGCGAACAGCAACAATTACATCGATTTTCACCGCGACTTCGGATTTGGGAGCTATTCGACGTTTACAGGGAAACTCGACTGGCATTTCAAGCACAAGCACCATTTCCTGTTTAACGCTTCGCCGGTGAATAGCACCAAGACCAGCACGATTACACGGCAGATCATGTTTCAGGGACAGACGTACGACCTTGGAGCGCAGGTCACGGCCAAGATTCAGTCGCTAGTCCTAGCGCCGGGGTATCAGTACGACATCATCCGGCGCAACCACGGGTTCCTGGGCGTGGAGGTGGACTTCAACTTTCTCCAGACAAAGGCCAGCCTGACAGGTGAAGGGACGGTGAACGGGATAACGGGCATAAGGTCTTCCTCGAAATCGTTTTTTGCGCCGCTGCCGGTGTTCGGGCCGGTATTTCGCTGGTACCCGCTACATGACTCGAACCGGCTATCGATCGACGGGTCGGTGCGGGGTATGCCGTTCTTTGGTTACGGAAATTTCGTCACGGCCAAGGCGACGGTGGGTGTAGGAATCACAGAACACCTGGCGGTGAGAGCCGGATATACGCTGGGAAGCAGATTGAGCATTCACGGAACGAGCGATCAGATCGCGATTGAGCTGAGCCAGAAAGGACCGACGGCGGGAATTGAATATTCGTGGGGCGAGTCACCCGAAAAGAAAGTGCACGTAGCACAGCCTGGGGAGAATGTGATTTCGGAGTGGCACGTCGAGTGGGTGCCGTTTTATCTGTGGTTCAGCGGACTGAGTGGAACTGTAGGAGCACAAGGAAATCAGGTGCCGGTGAGTGTAAGTTTCTCTCAAGTGCTTTCGAACCTGAACATCGGATTGATGAGCGTTCTAGATGTGCGGCGGAAGAGAATCGGGCTGCTGACGGATCTGGTTTTCATAAGCCTGTCGTCTCCAGAGCAAACCACGCCTATTCAGGGAGGCGCGTACTCGGGATTTAAAGCGAATGCGAAGACGTTCTGGATCGATCCAGAATTGTATTTCCGAGTGATCGACAAGCCGCTGTTCTCCGTGGATGCGACCGGCGGCGGGCGTTTCTGGCGCCTGGATAACAGTATTTCTCTGTCAGCCGGTACGCTGGCCGCGGCGGATATAGGACAGACGCAATCGTGGGTGGACCCGGTGCTGGGTGCGCGGTTTCGCGTGAACCTCCCTAAGGAGTCCTTCGTGCTGCTGAAGGGCGACGCTGGAGGGTTTGGGGTTGGATCGCAGCTGACCTATCAGATCTATGCCGTGGTGGGAAAAGAATTCAAAAAGAAGTTTTCAGCGATGCTGGGGTATCGGTATTTGGACGTGGATTACAAGAATGGCGGGTTTCTGTATGACACGCATATGAGCGGATTACTGGCGGGATTCAGTATCCGGTTGAAGTAGGCGGTTGATCGAATTCCAGGGATCTCGGTGAATGTTGGCCGGTTGTCACGATCCCTCCGCTGCGTCGTGCGGGGCGCGTGGCTGCGGCCGGGATGACTTGAGCGCTGATTGGAGTGGAACCGCGAAAAGGGCAGCCGGGCCGTTCGAGGTTGATCGTAAACGGGATGACATGAGGGTCGAAATGCGCAGTGTGCTGATCCGAGTATCGTTCATATGCATCGTGGCACTGCTGGTTGCTTGCCAATCCAAAAACCCAAACAAATATGCGGAGAGCGGGCAGGAAAAGGTGAAGCAAGCGGAAACGCCAGCGACCTCCAATACTAAGCAGGCGAACGCTTCGCTGGAACTGCCGATTACGTTTACGAAACATTTGGGCGATTTGGAAGGGATGGAGAAGAGGCGGCGGATACGAGCACTGGTGGTGCCGAGCCGGTCAGGGTTTTTCTACGATAGAGGGCGTCCGCAAGGAATTAACTATGAAGCGATGGAAGAATTTCAGCGGTTTGCGAACCGAAAGCTAAAGACGCGCAACGTGAGGATGACGGTGGTGTTCATCCCGGTGCGGCCCGATCAATTGGAGCATGCGCTTTTGGAGGGAGTGGCGGATGTGGTGGCGTCCGGAGTGATCGTGACTCCGGAACGCGAGAAGGAAGTTCTTTTTACGAGGCCGGTGGCAACTGGGGTGCAGCAGGTGGTGGTGACCGGGCCGAAGTTCCCTGCGGTGGAGAAAATTGAAGATTTGAGCGGCAAAGAAATCTACGCCAACCCGGTGACAGTCTATTACGAAAACCTGAAACGACTGAGCGCCAAACTGCAGCAAGAGGGCCGGGCGCCGATCCAGGTGAAGGCTGCGGATTCGAACCTGACGGATGAAGATTTGCTGGAGATGGTGAATGCCGGGCTGATACCGGCAACAGTAACGATCGACCTGCGCGCGACTTTTTGGAGCAAAGTGCTGCCGAATTTGACCGTGCATCCCAACATGGTCCTGGAAAAAGAAGGCACGGCGGCGTGGGTAACACGGAAAGACAGCCCGAAGCTGAATGCGCTGTTGAGCGAATTCATTCAAGGGCACGAAATGGGAACGAGTTTCGGGAACACGCTGATCCGGCGGTATATGCAAAGCACGAAATGGGTGCGGAACTCGACGACGGATGAGGAAATGAAAAAGTATCAGGCGTACGTGACGTTTTTCAAGAAGTACGCGAAGGAATATGACTTCGACTATTTGATGCTGGTGGCACAGGGATATCAGGAATCGCTGCTGGACCAGAGCAAAAGGAGTCGGACCGGTGCGGTGGGGATCATGCAGGTGATTCCGAAGTATGCGGCGGCGTCGCCGATCAATATTCCAAATGTAAGTACGGCGGAAAAGAACATAGAGGCGGGAGCCAAGATGCTGCACAACATCGCGGCGACGTATTTCGCAGACGAGAAGTTAGACGCGACGAACCGGACACTGCTGACGTTTGCGTCGTACAACGCGGGGCCAACCCGAATTGTGCGCTTACAGAAAAAGGCGGCGGCCCAAGGGCTGGATCCGCACCGGTGGTTCGGAAATGTGGAACTGGTAGTGGCGAAGACGGTCGGGCAGGAAACCGTGCAATACATCAGCAACATTTACAAATATTACGTGGCCTACAAGATGATCCTGCAAGAAGCAGAAATCCAAGTAGACAGAAAGCAATAAGGGGAACAGTTATGCGGCAAAGGAAAATATGGATGGTAGTGATTGGATCCTTGTTGATGGCGGCTTCGTATACGCGAGCGCAAGATCCAGGATGGCCGCGGCAGATGACCAAGCCGAGCGGAACATTGCTGATATATCAGCCACAGGTGGACGACTGGAACAACTTCACGGACATCAAGTGGCGGCAAGCGTTTCAGCTTACGTTGAAGGGGCAAAAGCAAGTGGTGGGGGCTGCATCGTTCGAAAGCACCACGGAGGTGAACACCGACACGCACACGGTGTTCATGTTCAACATAAAAGTATTGAATACGTACTTCCCGTCCCAAGACCCAGCGACCTCAGCGCAATTGGATCAAGCTTTTCGCACATTTGTGCCACTAACGTTTAACGCATCGCTGGATCGAATTGTGGCATACGTGCCCAAGCCGCACTCGCTGCCAACGGTGAATCTTCGAAACGATCCGCCGTTTATTTTTGTGAGCTATTCGCCAGCGATTCTGCTGGGTGTGGATGGCGAGCCGGTTTTTTCGGACATTTCCGGAACCGACCTGAAATACGTGGTGAACACGACGTGGCCGCTATTTGCGGACAAGACGAAATCAACGTTCTACCTGTTGGTGAACAACATCTGGATGAGCGCGGGTGATTTGCATGGGCCGTGGGGCCGGGTGGCGCAACTGCCTAAGGAATTCAATAAACTGCCGGCGTCGGGAAAATTTGGCGACGTGAAAAAGATGGTGCCACCGCCGGCACTGAACAGCCCGATTATTCCGCAAGTGTTTTACAGCGCAGTGCCTTCGGAAGTGATTTTGTTTGACGGGCAGCCGAAGTTCACGGAGATCCCCGGGACGCAACTGGTGTACGCGAACAATACGGACAGCCCGGTGTTCGTGTACAACGCGACGCAGACGTATTACTACCTGGCGGCGGGACGTTGGTTCAGCGCGCCGAGGCTGACGGGGCCATGGACGTTTGCGTCGATGGAGCTGCCGCCGGATTTTGCGCGGATTCCGTTGTCGAATCCGGCGAGCGCGATATTGGCATCGGTGCCGGGGACAACGCAGGCTAAAGATGCGGTGTTAATCGCGCAAATTCCAACGACGATGGCACTGGATCCGGCGAAGGCAGCTGCGCAGGCACATGTGAGTTACACGGGGAATCCTTCGTTCGCGCCGATTGAAGGGACGAGTCTGGAGTACGCGACGAACACTCCGGACAAAGTGATCCAGGTGGGCGATGTTTATTATTTGTGCTTGCAGGGGGTGTGGTTCATGTCGAGCACGCCACAGGGACCGTGGACGACGGCGAGTACGGTGCCGCAAGTGATCTATACGATTCCGCCGAGTTCTCCGGTGTACAACGTGACGTACGTAACGCAGGTGACGAATTCAGACGGCTACGTGCAGTCGAGTTACACGGCAGGGTACCTGGGGGCGTTCGTGATGGGGGCGGCAGTGGGAGCGATTGTGACCAGCGGAACGGGATATTACTACCCGCCGTACATCGGATATCCGGTCGGTGGCTATCCTTATTATCACCCTTACCCGACAGCGTATGGGGCGTACGGCAGTTCTTACTATCACACGGCAAATGGAGCGTACGGAGTTTCGCAAACGGCGTATGGCGCGTATGGATCGGCGACGCGGACGGCGTCGTACAACCCGTACACGGGAACTTCTACGCGAACGGCGTCGACGCAGACGGCGTATGGGAGACAGAGTGTCGGGCAAGCGTACAACCCGTACACGGGATCGTATGGAGCGACGCATCAGGGATCGAGCCCGACGGCACAGTGGGGCCAGTCGTATGTGTCGCAGGGAAATAAATCGGCGACGACGCAGCACTATTCGAACGCGAATGGGACAGTGGCTTCGGCGCAGGGATCGCAGGGCGGGAAGGGCTATGCGTCATCGAGTGCGTACGGCAACTCGTACGCGGGCAAAAATTCCAGCGGAGATATGTACGCCGGGCATGACGGCAACGTATATCAAAACACGGGGTCGGGCTGGCAAAAATCAAATGGAAGCGGCGGATGGACAAACGTAAATACGAGCCAGCAGGATAAAGCGAACTATGAGCAGTCGCACCCAAACAGCCAGGCGAATGCGCAGGCGGAGAAATCGAGCTACGAACAGTCGCATCCGAACAGCCAGGCAAATGCGCAGGCGGACAGATCGAGTTATCAACAGTCGCACCCGAGTGGAAGCCCTGGGGGCTTTTCCTCGGAAAATATGGATCAGGAAAGGCAGAACCGGGAGAGCGGTTCGATGCAGAGCCAGCACTACAACAGCGGCAATCATAGCTACGGTGGGTTTGGTGGTGGAGGACGGAGTTGGGGTGGAGGTGGCGGAGGTTTTGGGGGCGGAGGCCGGCGGAGATAGAAATTTCTGGGGGAAATTCGGTCCAGGCCTAAGACAGTTGACTGAATGCAGAAGGCGTGGTCAGGAGTTAAGGAAGACTGTTAACGGTGGAAGCAGGCAGCGATTTACCTGTTACTTTTGACAATTACTGGGCGAGGTTAACGCGGCCACTATTGGTCTGGCGGCGCCGGCGTGTTGCGTGTTCCGGTGAGGCTGCGAATGAAAAAGATTCCGGGCGCGTTGATGGGAAGCCTCACTCCTGAAGGGGTGAGCTGCGGGTGGCGACAAAGGTGAAAAGCAAAACATTTGTGCTTCTGGCGGTACTGGGTTGCGCGGCGGTGATGGCGCTGGCCGGGCCGAAGCTGGCGCTGAGTTGGAAGAATACGAACTACACGGGCGGGCCGTTCAGGAACATTCTGGTACTGGCGCTGAACGGGAAGGCGTCGAATCGTGCGGAATTTGAGGACCGATTGGTGGCAGCGATAGACCGGCCAAACAATAAGGTGTATCCGAGCTATGAATTCATAGCGCGGCCGGACGCGACGCCGATCGACATGAAGGATATGCGGGAATTGGTGAGGGAACAGAAGTTTGACGCGATCGTGGTGGCGCGTTTGACGAAGAGGGATACGAAGACGACCTATGTGCCGGGACAAGTCTACAGCCCATATCCTTATTACGGGACGTTTTATGGGTATTACAACGCGCTGTATCCGGTGGTTTATACGCCAGGATATATGCAAACGGAGAAGACGGCACAGGTGGAAGTAAATGTTTACGCGACGGTGGCACCGGACGGGCAACTGGTATGGACCGGAACAACGAATGAGTTTGAAGCCGGTTCGGCGATGAAGGCGATCAAAGACCTGGTAAAAGTGTTGACGAAGGAAATGGAGAAGCAAAATGTGATTGATCCATCGAAGTGAAGTTTGGAGTGGCGGGACGGCCCGAGTTTTGGAATTAAATTGTGGTGAGCAGAAATGCAGCGCGTGGGATGCCGTTCCCCGCGGAAGCGACGGAGGTCGTCTGTTATGCGAACTCATTTCACAAAAAGTTGGCCAGAAATTAGTTTGCTAATGGTGATTGGTGCGGTGGCGGTATCTGTGGTGATGGCGCAACAGACCACTTCCCTGCTGATCACAGGACAATCGGGATCGGCGAAAGTGGTGCAGGTCGCGGGGCACAATTATGTGGATGTGGAAGGACTGGCGCGAATCACGAATAGTTCGATCAACTTCAATGGCAATCAGATTGTGTTGACGATGCCGGGCACGGGAGGAGGCGCGTCGCAAGACACAGCAAATTCCAACACACCAGCTCCGGGATTTTCGAAGGATTTTGTGACGGCCGGGATCGAAGCGATGGCACAACTGAGGGAATGGCATTCGGCGCTGAGGAATGCGCTGATGCGCGGGTATCCACTGGGGGAAGACTGGCTGGGCGCCTATCGAAATCAGGCGCAGCAGGCGGTACGGATGGCGTCCGTTGCGGTTAGCACGCAATCGGACAAGAACGCGTTTCCGTTCGTGAGCAACGAGCTGAATAACATGCAGGCGCTGACGAATAAATATCTGCAGAAAACGAAGAATATGGAATATCTGGATCCGAATGCGCTGGATAACGATCCGCTGGATCAGAAGATTCGGAC
>DASXBH010000145.1:0-4696 GCA_036491775.1 Candidatus Acidiferrum sp. | reverse complement strand
AACACCCATTACCATCTGGACCATGTCGCGGGCAATCGCGTGTTCGCGCAAGAAGGCGCGGCGGTCGTGGCACAGCATAGTGTCCGTACCTGGATCCACACGGAAAATCTGAAATTCTTTGGCGACAAGATCAAGCCTGAAGAGAAAAAGCTGGTTGAGAATCTGTGGGCTCCGGAAGTTACCTACAACGAGGCGCTATCGTTGTATCTCGGCAATCGTCGGATTGACGTGACATTTATGGATGGCCACACCGGCGGGGATTCGGTCGTCAACATTCCCGACGCTGGGGTGGCGTTTTGCGGCGATCTTTTCTGGAACAAAACTTTGCCAAATCTCATCGACGCGAATACTACTGTCTGGGACGTTACTCTACACGACATTCTCGCTCTTCCGGTGCAGTCCCGCACCGATAGCCCCCCGCAGAATGCCGCTATCTTCGTGCCAGGGCATGGCGATGTAGGCAAACCTGCCGACGTTCGCGATTTTCAGCAATATCTTTCTGACCTGCGCACGATGGTGGCGAACGCGACACAAGCAGGAAAGAGCGGCGACGAGTTAGTGAGCGCGGTTTTGCCTCAACTTGCGGCAAAATATGGCTCATGGAATTTCTATAAGTATTTTTCACGTTCGAACATTTTGGATATGGCTTCGGAAATTCAGGGCTCAAAAAAAGTCCCAGTCCGCGAAAAGAAATGAGGTTTTATGCTGGTATCGTTCCGCCCGTGCAGACCAAAAGATCATGACGCACTGCTGAAGCTGATCGTCACATACTACCGCTCCAGCAAAATTCCGTTTAACCGCAAGTCTCTCACGAACGGCCTGGACACGCTGCTGCGTAACGTTTCGCAAGGGCAGGCCTGGCTCATGGAAAACCATAAAAAGCCGGTGGGCTATGCCCTGCTCACCTACAATTTTGATCTGGAATATGGCGGCGTGGAAGGACTCCTGATCGATCTTTATGTTGAAAAGCGTTTCCGCAACCGAGGCATCGGATCACTGGCGCTGTACGAGGTCGAGGATTTTTGCCGCGAGCGCGGCATTCGCACCATCGAGTTGCAGGTTACACACCACAACAAGGCGGCCGAAGACTTTTATCGCAAAGCAGGATTCCGCATTCTGGAGCGCAAGGTCTTGCTGCTGGAAGTCCGCTCGGAAAAAGAAGTGAAAGCGCGGCGCGCTAGCGTAAATACGCGTCAGTAATGTACTGCTGCACCATGCGCTGGGTATTGAAGAACGAACCGTTGATGGCGATGGAATGCTGCATCACGGTGAGGTAGCGGTTGCGATCCTCGTAGAACATAGGCAGGATCACGGTCTCCAATTTCGAATACAGACTCTCCGCGTCTTCAACATTGTCTACCGGGGTTTCCGGACCAGGCTCGCCGCGATGGGGCTGCCCGATAGACCAACCGGTGATGCCTTCAATATGGCCTTCGACCCACCAGCCGTCGAGAATGCTTAAACTTGGCACACCGTTCAAGGCCGCTTTCATGCCACTAGTGCCCGAAGCCTCCAGAGGATATTGGGGAGTATTCAGCCACAAATCGCCGCCGGCGGTGAGTTTGCCGCCAAGGTCGAGATTGTAGTCGTCGAGGAAAACAACAGTGACCGCTTTTTTCAGAGCTTTTTTTGCCTTGTAGATACGCTTGATGATTTCTTTGCCGCCCCCATCTCGCGGATGCGCTTTGCCGGCGTAGACAATCTGAAAATGTCCAACGTTCTTCGCAATCTGCCGCAAGCGATCCAAATCCTGGAGGATCAGGTCGGCGCGCTTGTATCCAGTGGCACGCCGCGCAAAGCCGATGGTGAAAGCTTCGGGATCGAGTTTCAGGCCGGTTTTCTTGCGCACCACTTCCAGCAGTTCATGCTTGGCTAGAAGATGTGCGGTCCAAACTTCTTCCGGGGGCAAACCCAATGCGCCGCGCAGGCTGTAATTATCCTGGCGCCAAGACGGAATGTATCGGTCAAATAATTCGCGAAACGCCGGGGCCGCCCAGGTGGCCGCATGAACGCCATTGGTAATAGCTTCGATCGGCACATTCGGGAACATGCGCCGCGAAACCTCACCGTGAAGTTTGGCCACACCATTCACGAAATTGCTCAAGCTCAGTGCCAAATACGTCATGTTCAACGACGCGCCACGTCGCGCAGCTTCGGCCAAATCCGGGTAGGTCTGTTCGGCTTGCAAAACGCTTTTCACCAAATCGGCCGAGGACGCATCTTTCAAGTCAAAGAACTTTTGCTGATCGGGAAACAACCGAGTGAGGTATTCGACAGGAAATTTGTCGTGCCCGGCTGGAACGGGTGTGTGGGTAGTAAAAACGCATTTGCTGCGCACCTTTTCGATGTCTTCCGCTTTTACGGATGTGCGTCCGGCGCGCTTGGTTTCTTCATCCAGTAATTCCAAAGTGAGCAACGCGGCGTGCCCTTCGTTCATGTGGTAGCGCATCAAATCAGTGTGACCCAGCGCGCGCAACATACGCACTCCACCGATGCCCAGCAAAACTTCCTGCGACAGTCGGTAATATGGATCGCCGCCATAGAGGGAGCCGGTCAACTCACGATCGCGAGCGTCATTCTCCGGCAAGTCCGCATCCAGAAAGTAGACAGGGACATCGTAGTCCTGCACGCCTTTTACGGTATAGCGCCAGGCACGCAACTGGACACGCCGGTTTTCCAAGGTAACCGTGACCCGGGGCGTTTCCTCTTGCAAGAACTTGTCCACTTGCCACTCGACAGCTTCTTCGGTCTGCGTTCCATCTTCCGCCAGACTTTGCCGGAAATATCCTTTGCGATATAGCAACGAAACCGCCACCATAGGCAAACGAATGTCCGCAGCGGCACGCACGGTATCTCCGGCCAGCACGCCCAATCCACCGCTGTAGCTAGGCATGGCGTTCTCGAGCGCAATCTCCATAGAGAAATACGCAACAAAGCGTTTCGGTGGGTGAGCCACAGTGGCCATCTTCCGGGGATCTCCGTAGGGCGCGGCGTTCGCGCCGTCACTTGCTTTCGTGTCCATTTGTGAATTCCTTATTCTCCGGGAAGCGGGCTTCGCAAGCAAGCTAGCGCGTCACATGAGTTTCTTCACGTTTCCTAGGGGCACTCTCCACACCCTCGGCTATATAATCGCTGCACATGATCCTAGAGAGAATTCGAGTAGTGGAACTGGCCGAGGCGCTCGCCGGCCCGTATTGCGCCATGTTGTTGGGCGACTTCGGCGCGGACGTTGTCAAAGTGGAGCGCCCTGGCACGGGCGACCAATCGCGGACATGGGGTCCGCCCTTTGTCGGAACCGAATCGGCATACTTCCTGGCGACCAATCGGAACAAACGTTCGATCGTCCTTGATTACGACCATCCACAGGGGTCGGAAATCCTGCAACGGCTGCTGGCCGCTGCCGACATTTTCATCTGCAACCAGCCTTCCCTTTCTTCGCTAAAACGTCGCGGCATCGATCCAGTCACACTTCGCACCAAAAATCCGCGGCTGATCTACTGCGGTATTACGGGTTATGGCTTCTCGGGCCCGAAGGCCGGGCAACCAGGCTACGACATTCTGGCGCAGGCAGAAGCTGGGGTGATGAGTTTCACCGGTGAACCTGGCGCCGGCCCGATGCGCTTCCCTATTGCCATCGCCGACATGACGACAGGCATGTATGCCGCCATGGGCATTCTCGGAGCTTTGTATGCTCGTGAACGGACTGGACATGGCGATTTTATCGACATGGCGCTGTTTGATTCGCAGCTTTCTTGGCTGGCGAACGCCGGCAGCAGCTATCTGAATGCCGACGTGTCGCCCAGCCGCTGGGGCAATGCGCATCCGAATATCGTTCCATATCAACTCTTTCGCGGTAAAGACGATCGCTACTTCGTGGTAGCCGTTGGCACACCGGAACAGTGGCCTCGACTGGTGCGCCTTCTTGGCGCGGAAGATACTCTTGGCAGTGACACTCGTTTTTCTACGAACGCCTCGCGCATCAAAAATCGCGAGCAGCTTATTCCCGCGCTCCAGGAACGTTTCGACGCTCTGCCTTCGGTCGAATGGATAGCAAAGCTGGCTGCTGCCGACATTCCCGCCGCAGCTATACATACAGTTGGTGAAGCACTAAGCGACCCACAGACGATCGCCCGCCGATTGATCGTAGAGATCGAACATCCCACCTTACAGGTGGCACGCAGTATCGCAAATCCGATTCGCTTTACATCGCAACCGGCAACTTACCGCCTTCCGCCGCCGCTCTTCGGTGAACACTCCCGCAGTGTTCTACAGGAACTTGGCTACTCACCCAGCGAGATCGACCTCGCGCTGAGATCTGCTTGTACGGTCGACCGGCTGCATAGCGCGTAAGCAAGATTATCTAGCAAACGAAATAGTAACGGATAGTAACTGTCTGGGTTATTGACTTAACTATTAAATCCTCCTAATGTGGGTTCGCCCATCCCTTCCGCCAATGCAGCGGGTTGCAGTGGTGGTTACTTTCGGTACCCTGGAGGTACCCCGTGAGCACAGGAACTTTGTTGGAAGCTCGCGTAGGCTATCGCAACTTCAATCTTTGCCCTCACTGTGTTCTTCAGGGCCAGCAAGCCATCCTCTGCCGCTTATGCGAAGGCATACCGATGATTTCCCGTTCGGATGGCAAACTCTTTCACCTTCTCTTGGCCGATCACCCGATTCCCTATCCGGCGGAATCGAA
>DASXBH010000144.1:0-3070 GCA_036491775.1 Candidatus Acidiferrum sp. | reverse complement strand
GGCGTGGTCATTGTTGGGGAAACGCTCGTAGTCAAAGTCGTGGAGGAGCGCTGTGATGCCCCACAAGTCCTCATCGGCGGAATTTTTGCGGGCGTAGGCACGAACGCAGGCTTCGACGGCGAGCATATGTTTGCGCAGGCTTTCGGATTGGGTGAATTCGGTGAGTAGTTTCCAGGCGTCATCGCGAGTAGGCAAGGGTATCTCCCAAAAAGGAACGGCTAGGATACAAGAAAGAGGGAGAAAATGTGCCTATGTAGTACAGGAGCTGTGGAAAGTAAAAGCACAACATATAGTTGTGACGGTGTAGGAAAAGCGCAAGGGGCAGAATAGAACTGAAAAACTTGCCCGGCAGTACAGGCGAAAACACGGCGTAAACACAGGCGATTTCGGCCATTTCCGATAAGAAAAATCAAAAAATACCCTTGACACCGTAGGTGAAAACAAGCGACACTCACGTCGCGCCAGTAACTGCCTTCCCCCAAAGAACGTTCCGACGTTCCTTCCTATCCGCACGCCGGACAAAACCCAGACAGCGAGGAGTACCGGTGTCGGCACATATGGAAAAAGAAGCCATGTTGAATTCATTGGAAATGGACCGGGAAGTGATCCGCTGCAAGACGTGCGGGCTGGTTCAATACCGGACACGTACGGGGAACTGCCGTCGCTGTGTGCGAGCGCTACCTCAACGGATGGAGTATCTGATTCCGCAGGAAGCGCCACAAGAGCAAGCGGTTCCGGAGGCGATCGCGCCGAAGTTTGCGAATCAGGAGACCGTGGAGAACATCGGTCAACGGATTCGTCAACTGCGGGAATCGCGTGGGATGACCCAGAGCCAGCTACAGGCACGCTCGAAGGTGAGCCGGTCGTATTTGTCGCGCATTGAGAGCGGACAGATGACGCCCAGCTTGGGAACGCTGGAAAAGATTTCGGAAGCATTGAATGTGGGATTGAATCGTTTCTTCATCCCGGAATCGGATGGCGAAGCGCTATTGGAAGATCCGTTCATCCAGGGATTGCGGCCGTTCCTGCGGCAGTTAGATTGGGAACAGTGGCAATCGATTTTGAAGCGCTTGCAAGCGATCAGCGACCACGTGAATGCAGCACCGATTACTCTCCGCCCTATCGGTAACCCGGCTCGGCTGCCGCAGCCCGCGCCGACGAATGGCAACGGGCAGCACGGGCACATCGGACATGCCAGCCATTCGACTGGGCTACTACCCGCGCACGCCCAGGGTCAGCCACAGGGCTATACGCTGCGGCGACCAGGGATGCCGGTGTTTCAGCGGCCATTGGCGAGGTAAGTAAAGAGTTTTCTCTGAGGGAGAATGACGAAGACGGCGCCTGGAATGGGCGCCGTTTTTGTTTTTGGGGACGGCAATTTTGGCGGCGGGTTGGCGGATCGAGTTGGGGCACGATATATCGTGCGGCTACGTTGGACATACTTAGTGTGGTGTAGACTCCGTTGCGATGTTTGGGGTGGGCTAGGCGGTTTGCGGGTGGGCGCGTTTGCGGCGAATGGTGGCGGGCTATGGCGGATTTGGGATTTGAGGCTGGGACTTATCGGAAGGTGGATTGGAGGCTGCTGCCGTTTTTGTTTCTTTGCTACATCTTGGCGTATTTGGACCGGGTAAATGTGGGCTTCGCGAAGTTGCAGATGCTGAAAGATTTGTCGATGAGCGATGCGGCGTTTGCGACCGGCGCCGGGATATTTTTTATCGGGTACTTCTTTTTTGAAGTGCCGAGCAATGTGCTGCTGAAGAAATATGGAGCGCGGTTGTGGATCGCACGCATCATGATTTCGTGGGGCGTGATTTCCGCGTGCATGATTTTTGTGAAGAGTGAGTGGTCGTTTTATGCGATGCGATTTCTCCTGGGGCTGGCGGAAGCGGGATTTTTTCCGGGAATTATTTTTTATTTGACGTTGTGGTATCCATCGCGATTGCGGGCGACGCGGACGTCATGGTTTGTGGCAGCGATTGCGGTGTCTGGCGTGGTTGGGAATCCGATTTCGGGCTGGATCATGGATGCGCTGTCTGGAGTGCGGGGACTGGCGGGCTGGCAATGGCTATTTTTATCGGAAGGGATCCCGTCGGTGCTGGTGGGGATTTGGGTGATTTATTACCTGGACAGCAGCATTGAGGAAGCGAAGTGGCTGACGAACGAAGAAAAGAAACTGTTGACGGAAAATCTGGAAGCAGAAGATCAGCTTAAGACCGAGCACAATTTGCGGGATGCGTTTGCGAGCGGAAAAGTGTGGGTGCTGTGCGCGATTTATTTCACACTGATGATCGGGTTGTATGGAATTGCGTTCTGGTTGCCTACGATTGTGAGGGCGTTTGGGATCAGAGGATATTTGGGAGTGGGACTGATTACGGCGATTCCGTATGGCGTTGCGGTGGTCGGAATGATTTTGTTGAGCAGGCATTCGGATAAGACTGGCGAGCGCCGGCTGCATTACGTGTTGAATGTTTCGGCCGGCGCGGTGGGATTGATTTTGAGTGGAGTGTTTGCGGGAAATCCGGTGGTGGCTATTGCGTGTCTGTCCGTGGGAACGCTCGGAGTGATTGGGTCGATGCCGCTGTTCTGGCCGTTGCCATCGGCGTTTCTGGCGGGAACGGCGGCTGCGGCGGGAATTGGAATCGTGAATTCAGTAGGGAATCTGGGCGGATTCGCTGGGCCGAATATTCCGGTGTGGGCGAAGCGGTTTTCCAGCGATCCGTCGGCGGCGTTGTACGTCATTGCGGCGATTCTGCTGGTTGGGGCATTTTTGGCGTACTTCTTTATACCGAAGAATCTGCGGGTGCGGGTAGGCAGCTAAGAGTGCTCCGACAAAGAGCCGCGACTCGGAAGATATTCATCAGACTACAGGGTTTCCCCTGATGTAAGGCGTATCTGGAACGTGCTAGAAATCGTCTAAGAGAAGTGAAAAGGCGACCTGAGATCGATGCAGCGCGTGGGTTGATGCTGGTGTGGATGACGACGACACACCTGCCCACAGTGCTGAACAATTATTCCAACCAACCATTTGGATTTGTATCCGCCTCAGAAGGATTCATTTTTTTATCTGCGC
>DASXBH010000143.1:0-4538 GCA_036491775.1 Candidatus Acidiferrum sp. | reverse complement strand
CCAGCAAGCCAGCCAAGTCCCAGCGGGCGGGTCAAAACTACCGAGGCAATTTTGTCAGTTACGGAGGCGTAGGTGTGGCCGGGCTCGAGCAGCGGCTCCAGCCGGCGGATTTCCGGCGAATTCACAGGAGGCTGAGTGACGCTCATGCCTTCTCCTCCGAATTCGGATTACGCACGGCGCCGAGATAGGTGGTGCGGGGACGAGCGTTTACTTCAGCCAACACGGTGTAATTGCGCTGCTGCGCTTTCAGCTTGGCGACACGGCTATTGGGATCGTTGGCGTTGCCGAAGACGATGGCTTCCGAGGGGCAGGCAGATTCGCAAGCAGTCACAATTTCGCCATCACGAATTGGACGACTCTGTTTTTCGGATTCGATACGAACGTTGTTGATGCGCTGCACGCAGTAGGTGCACTTTTCCATAACTCCGCGGCTGCGGACAGTCACTTCGGGATTGCGCATCAGCTTCAATTGAGGCGTATCCCAATCCTGGAAGCGCAAGAAGTTGAAGCGGCGAACCTTGTACGGGCAGTTGTTCGAGCAATAGCGCGTACCGATGCAGCGGTTGTACACCATATCGTTCAGGCCTTCGCCGCTATGCACAGTGGCGCCAACCGGGCAGACCTGTTCGCAAGGAGCGTTTTCGCACTGCATGCAAGGAACGGGTTGAAAAAAGGTCTCGGGATTATCAAGCGAGGGGTCGTAGGTGGATGGATCGTTGGTCGCCGTTTGCGCGTGAGTGTAGTAGCGATCCACGCGAATCCAATGCATTTCGCGGCCGCGCATCACCTGATCTTTTCCAACCACTGGAATATTGTTTTCGGACTGGCAAGCGACGACGCACGCGCTGCAGCCGTTGCACTTGGTAAGATCGATGGCCATGCCCCAGGCGTAGCCGGGATAGGCGAAGGCTTTGTAGAGTGAATCGTCTTTCGGAGGTTCGTCGTGGCCTTCGTGGGGGAACGCGGGATTCTTTTTGTACTCTTCAAGGCTCGCGGTGCTAAGGAGTTGGCGACCTTCCATGTTGAAGTGATATTGGGTGCAAGCCAGCGGGTAAGTGTCACCGTTCGGAGTCATCTTGCCATTGGAGGCGGTCCATAGCGCATCCGAGGTGCGCACTACATAGGCGTCGAATCCCTTGTTGTCGCCAGTATATCCGGCGTTTTTGCGGCCGTAGCCCAAAGGAAGCACAACGGTGTTGATGGCCTGGCCGGGGACCGTCCAGGTGGCGGCAGATACTTTGCTGCCGTTCAGTTCGATGTCGACGACCGTGGAGCGCACCTGGCCGTGCTCTCCGCCGCGGGAGGCAACGGTATGAACGGCGTTCATGTCGTGGGCGAATTTCGGGCTGATCAGCGCCGCATTGTCCCAAGTCAGCTTGGTGACCGGCTTCGGCAATTCCTGAAGCCAGCCGTTGTTTGCAAAGCGGCCGTCATAGACTGCAGGATCGGGACGGAAAATATATTCAATGTCGGTAGCAGGCACTGGCTTGAATGGCGGCAAGCCGGCAACGTTGACTTCCGGTTTAACGGTAATCGGATTCGCTTTGGTGCCGCCGATGACGCCATCGTTCAACCATTTGCGCCAGCCAGTATCGATCGATGCGTCAAGATGGATGGAGGCTTCGGTCCAATACGCGCGAATGGCGTCGTACGCGGTCAAACCGGCTTTGCCGCTAAAGGCGGCCACGACGGCGTGTGCGGAATGCGTGTGGTAGAGCGGCTCGATGAGCGGCTGAATAATAGTGGCGGTGCCGTCGTACGCGCGAGCATCGCTCCAGGTTTCCAAGAAGTGCGACTCGGAAACGTGCCACAGCGTGTATTGAGAAGTTTCGTCGAAGTACGGCGAGAGATGCACGGAGGTGTGAACTTTTTTGAGCTTGTTGACGAAATCGAAGTCGTGAGGCGCGTCGTAGACCGGATTGCAGCCGAGAATGATTAGCACGTCGACTTTGCCGTGTTCCATATCGCTGCAGAGTTCACGCATCGATTCGAGATTGTTGGTGGGCTCACCTTCAACTGGATCGGTGTAATAGAGAGTCGTGCCGGTGTTTCCCAGCGAAGCGTTGATAGCATGTGCGAGGGCATGCACCGCCGCGGGCTGAAATTCGCCAGCGATGACCAACGAGGAACCGCGCGACTGTTGCAGATCGCGAACCGCAGCGTTCAAAAACTCCTCTGTACCTGCAGGGGGAGCCACGTTACCACCAACCCCAAGCTTTGAAGCCAATGCACGCGCGAACAGTTCGACGTCGCAGGCACGCAATGGGAACCGGACATCTGCGGACGATCCGGTTACGGTAGGAGTCGGCTCGATGACGTACAGGCGATTCATCGTGTCTGACGTGCCCGCCAGATTACGGCGACGGGCGAATTGTTTTGCGTACGCAATATGGCCCGGGCCGCTGCCAAGAAAATCGGAATCAAGCGAAACGATTACATTGGCTTTGCTGGGAACATAAACGGTGTTGACGGGGCGGCCGAATGCCAACTTCGCGCCATCTCTAACACCATCTCCACTGGCCGGCTCCCACTGATGCCATTTCGCCTGCGGATATATGGTGAGCAGATTCTTCATCTGCGAGATGAGCGTGGGCGACGTGACCGTGCCGGTTAAAATGCGGAAACCCGCGCCGTCTTGCGCCTTCATCGCGGCGGAAAGTCCGCTGGCCGCATCCAGGAACGCAGACCAATCCCGAATTTCGCCGCCTTGCATCACAGTGCGCGAGCGATCGGGATCGTAAAGATTCAGAATGGAAGCCTGAACGATGGCGTCCGTCGCACCCATGCTGGACGGATGATCCGGGTTGCCCTCGAGCTTGGTTGGGCGGCCTTCATGGCTTTCGACCAGAACTCCGATGGCATCTGCGCCAAAAGGCATGGCGGTCGCGTAGAAATTCGGCTTGCCCAAGATCATGCCATCGGGCTGCTTCACGTAGGGAACAATGTTGGTGATATCGGGACGCCCGCAGCCTGCCATACCAGCGAGGGCCAAAGAGGCGCCCATTAAACGCAGGAAATCACGGCGGTCGACGCCTTCGTCCCAGAGTGCCGCTTCTCTGGGAAATTCACGGTGAAGAAGATCTTCGAAGTGAGGATCGTCCGCGAGTTCTTCCAAAGTCCGCCAATATTGCTTGCCAGTCTTTTCGCGCAATTTCTCGCGCACCGCGGCTAAATCGAGTTTGTACTCGCGCTCCGTCAAATCCTCGGAAGGCTCATCGTGATCGTCGTGATCTGCATGATCGTGCCCAGCCTGGTGGCCGCTCGACGCGCTTTGCAGAATTCGCAGTTCTTTTTCGTTTAAGTAATCGCTCATAGCATCCGTTAGCGGTGACACGTCGAACAGCTGGTTAGGTCGTTCGTGCTGCGAATTTTGTACTCTGCCGCGAGTTGCTTGCCCACTTCTTCCTGATTCTTGGGGGCTTTCCAATCCATGTTGAAGATTTGATCTCGAGGACGCAGATTTTGTTCGGGATTGCGGTGGCAGTCCAAGCACCACTGCATATTCAGTGGCGAAGCCTGGAACATCAAAGGCATGTCGTTAACCGCACCGTGGCAAGTGGAGCAACCAATACCTTTGTTGATGTGAATGCTGTGATTGAAGTAGACATAGTCCGCCAGACGATGCACGCGCACCCACTGAATAGACTGATCGGTGCGATAACTCTCGCGAACTGGCTCGAGATATCCGACGTTATTGAAAAGCACGGAATGGCAATTCATGCAGGTTTTCGTGGGAGGGATGCCGGCGAAGGCAGAAGTTTCGACACCGGTGTGACAGTAACGACAATCGATGCCATCGTCTCCGACGTGATGCTTGTGGCTGAATTGAATGGGCTGATTGCGAGTCACCCGCTGATTGGTGATGTAGGGCGATCTGGCAATGACCAGCACCGCCGTGAGAGCAAGACCGGCGAGGACCGCGGTTCCAAGCAAACTAAACCGCGCAATAAAATTTGCACTGCGATGAAAAATTTGGGCCATGTCAGCGTCGCACTTGCTCGGATTTCTGCTCCGGAAGGTTACCCTCGGGAGAATCGTCCGTGCTTATGCCGAACTGTGCGCGTCCGGGTCGGTGAATCGACCGCATAGTGTCCATCAAATTTTGCCGGAATGCAACCTCATGGAAGATTTTCGCGCAGAACAAATTTTTCGAACGACTCAGTATTTGAAACAGGCAGCAATTTCAGACATTACAAATACAGATAAAACGACGCGGAATGCGAATCTCGTTGAAAAACGCAACGACGATTGTATCAATTTGCGAAACAAAGTTTACGCCTCACATGCTCCAATAAAAATTCCTTATGGACAACCTCGACTGATTCGACTCTCGCTGATGACATTCGCCATGGTATTCTGTTTATGTTCTTTGCTGCGATCCTCGCAAAGACAACATCTGCTTCCTCGCTTCCTGAAGCAGCCGCCAATCACCGCTGGGGCGTGGTCCAACTGGTAGGACACCTCACTGTTAATGAGGACGGTGAAGGTTCGAATCCTTCCGCCCCAGCCAATTCTTCCCACAGCATCAGATGATGGCG
>DASXBH010000142.1:0-19278 GCA_036491775.1 Candidatus Acidiferrum sp. | reverse complement strand
AATCGCATCCGCCGTCGATCCTGCAAATCCCGCCACCACTTTGTCGTTATACAGCCGCCGCGTCTTCCGCGCCGTGTGCTTCATCACGTGGTCGCCCATCGTCACCTGGCCATCCGCGATCAGCACCACTTTATTTTCTTTTCGCACGCACAAGACAGTTGTCCCGTGCATCTCCGCAGCTCTAGCGCCATGTCCCATCCCACAAGTATACCGCCTCCGCGGTTTCCGGTCATGGAACTCCGGAGCACGCAATCTCGCGACGCGCAGAGCGCGCTTTAATTCACAGGAATTTCGCGGAACGACAAAACTTTGTAGGTGAGGGGATAGGTCAACGCGCCGGGTGCCGCAGGCGTGCCGTTTAGCCAGCAACTGTTGTAATTAATTCCTTTGGCCGAGCCGCTAGCAGTTTCACTGAACGACGCTGCGCCTAAAGAAGACGTAAGATTGGGCGGAGAAAGCAGGTTCCCCGATGCGTCGCGGGTCTTGGCAATGAAGACGGCACCGTCGATTCCACCGTTGCCACCCCTCGTCGAGGTGAAATTTCCTTGGCCGATAACCAAAACCAGCCCCTCCCAGTTTGCGTCAGGGTCCCACTTCAAATTACCGGTCACCAAAAGCAAGCCATAGCCTACCTGGTGCCATGCATTGAAATCCACATCTCCGTTTACCACAATCGTCATCGGATTATTCGGAGTCATACCTAACGGCGTCAGGTTCGTATTTGCCGTCACCGGTCCATTCAAGACCACGTCTGCACTTTTCGTTATGTCCTGCACCACAGCATCGAGACCGCTCGGCGTCATCCAGTTGGGCCGCAGCATTGGATTGGCTGGCAATGGGTTGACAGTTCCAACGCCCGGGCTTGTAGGCGGAGAGGGCGAACCCGGACCGCTGGCGGGAAAGCCCAGATAGTTTGCAGCAGGAGTAATCTGTGGCGAGTTAAGCGTAACGTCGTTGCTATTGGTATAGGCAACCGAATAAACAAGGTTGTTGCTAGTGGCACAAGGGTCGTTTCCGTTTATGTAGAAGGTGGATGTACCCGGCCCCGTAAAGTGCACGCCATTTCCTGCAAGTGTAAGCGCCGCTGGAAAGCCTGCGTTTTGCGGTGTTCCGGCCGGGGGCACTGGTGGATTTGAGAATTGAGTCGAAAGTACGAACGGTGCGACCACATACTGGAGCACGCGCTGACTTCCATTTGGCATCACTGCTAACGCTGTTAGTTCTAGAGCTTGCACTTGCGTAGGCTGTGGGACCAGTGGTTTCGGGAGGAGTCCCGGCCTTGGATTGTTCGAACTGTCCACATACGCTGGGTCGTACCACAGCATTGTCGCTGTATCCATCGAACCGTCATTGTCCACGTCGAGATTTAACGCATGTTCGGTGACCGAATTAATTCTCACCCACTTGTATTGCGGCCCAGTTTGGCCTATTCCAGTCCAAACGGAAGGTGTGGTCAACACATTGGTGCCGCTCAGGGACCATCCGAATTCTTGCTGGTATTCTTTGTCCGGATAGTAATTCGGATTAGAACTCGTAGGGTCAACGGTTTCACCGCTACCTGGATTTAGGATGTATCGCACGTCTGTCAGTTGCAGCGCTGGCAACACCGTTGATGGCCAAGTTCCGGTTCCCATGGGAATAAAACCTGCATTCGGGCAATTTGGAGCAGTGAGTCGGGACACAAGGCAATTGGGATTTTTCGACATTAATCGTCCGCGCGCTTCTTCCAACCCAGCAACCGCTGCATAGTATCCCGCCGTCGATGTTCGATAGTTTCCCGCCAGCGCGCTATCCGTTCCTTGCGACACCACCATCGCGATTGCCACCACGCTGATCAGCAACAACGCAAAAATTGCGATCAGCAAAGCCGCTCCGCTCTCCGATTGCTTGTTGCTCCGAATGTGATTTCCTCTCTTCATCTATCTGATCAGCGCTCAGTTCGCGGGATTCAGCCGATGTCCGCGGCCGTTCAGTTCGATCAGCTTAATTTGTTGTGTTTGCGAGTCAGGCTGCTGTGTCATAACGATCAGTGTGATGTCCACATCTCTTACGTTCGCTGGCGAATTATAAAATCCCGCAGTTGGGCACGACACGACTCCGCCGCCCGGCGTGTCACACGAATACTGAAATATTGGCACCGGATTCCCCGTTGGGAACATTGAAGGATACGCTGCCGTTATTTGTGCAAATTGAGTGGGCGACGTATTCATGGCGTTATTCATCACGTTTACCAGGAACGGCACCATCACTCCCGCCGTGGATGTCGCGCCGATTGGGTCCGTTCCATTCTTAGCGATTGAGCCGCGGTAAAGCGTCGTTCCGATAAGTTGATACCGAATCCAGCTGACGGTTGTTCCGATCGTGGTCTCTATAATCAAATCAAAGTCACCCGGTGTTGGACTACATGTCGATCCGATCGCACAGGCTACCGTCGGATAGCTCGGCCACCACGCTATTGGGCCTACGGTATAAGACGTATTTGCTGGCAATTTCGAAAACATGCCCGCCGAAGGGAATCCCGCGTCATTCACATCCCGTGCAATCTGGTCCATCGCTAGCCGCGCCTCTTGGAACGAACCGGAGAGTTGTGTCTCGCTCGAGTACCGCTGTTGCGATAGTTGCAACAAGCTGAACATAGCTCCACAGATGACCAAAAAAACTGCCATCGCCAATAGCAACTCAATCAGCGTAAATCCATAGCCGCGCTCGGACGTCCGCTTCACTCTATTTCTCCACCATCGTGTCCAGCGTAATGGGGAGCGTCGGAGTTCTCATGCCGCGCCGGAAAACACCGAGAATAATCCGCCTTCCCGTTGTTACGTTTTGCGTGTTCGTAAATGTGATCACTGCCCAGCGCACGTCGTAACTGGCCCCAAAAGGGTCATTCGGGTCTATGTACGTGAAGCCATAACCTGGAACCTGTGCTGCAGAAAAATCGATAATCGGTGTGGCACCGGCAACTACAGGGCTGCCAATTAATTGCAGTGGCTGTGCAGGATCTCC
This sequence comes from Candidatus Acidiferrum sp., assembly GCA_036491775.1. GTDB lineage: Bacteria > Acidobacteriota > Terriglobia > Acidiferrales > UBA7541 > Acidiferrum. The sequence goes on along the minus strand of DASXBH010000142.1, from coordinate 16,275 downwards.
TAATCCACAGTTGGTTGCGGCTGGGCACAACACTCCCAGCGGATCGCTAAACGTAGGAGGCGGGGCTATCGGCACTCCTAATGGCTGCTCACGAATAAATTCCAATTCCCTCTGGGCAAACACCAGCGCCGTTCCATCATTCCGATTACCCGCGTTGAGCAGCGCAGATGCCGGAACCAGTTGCGCCACCGCGACCAGACCCACCAGCACCACGATTGTGGCGATCATCATCTCTACCAGAGTGAAGCCCTGCTGTTGCTTGTGTTTCTGTTCGGACATGAGCGCTTGCCCTATCTCCTATTCTCAACGTAGCTGCTGCCAGTTCCCCGATCCATCTGAAGTCCAAATCTGTATAGAACCTGCCGGCAGCAAGATTACGGCGCGATAACCTGGGTCCGGGATGTTTGTATTCGCCAAGTACAGCACACTTACCGTGCCCGTTGGAATAACCGCGCCTCGTGCATCAAATGACACCGACCCGTTTGTCGACGAGGGATTTACCGGTGTCACTCCCAAATTCGCCGCTGCAGGCAGCGCGGACGCTCCTGAAACCGCTCCAGCGCTTACCAAATTCCCAAAACTCTGCAACAACACCGTCTTTTCCCCAGGATCTATGGCGTTATTCCTGTTGGAATCCGCCCACACGTTAGTCATCGTCGAGTCCGATGTGGACGTCTGTATCAAGCAATTTACCTGAGTATTCAGCCGTATCGCCTCGTACCTTGTCAGGCGCAAAATATCCGCCACCTGCTGCGCCGCATTGGTCAGCTGATAGGTGTGATACGCTCGCAAAAACGATGGCAACCCAATTCCTGCCAGAATCAGGGCTATCGCCAGCGCCACCACCAGTTCCGTCAGGCTGAACGCAGCTTCCCGTTTACACACACTTCTAAAGTTAGGGCTGGGCTTCGTACGCAAGCTATATCCGTGAACCGCGCCGGCACGCGGCCTTTCTGCACCCCCGAGGACGGGGATAAACACGTTATCAGGCTTCGCGCCGCGCACATAGCCGGTTGTTTCCAATATATATTACCCTTGCGTAATTAAACTCACTTAAAGCCGCGAAGCCAGCATTCCCGCGTCCCGGTGCGCTATCGCTTCAATCGAAATCATGGGGTTCACTCCCGAAGCACTCGGAAAACTGGCCGCGTCCATCACGTACAATCCCTTCGCCTCCCAGGTCTCGCCATCCGGGTTCGTCGCCGACTCCTTCGGTGAACTCCCCAGTCGCGCCGTCCCCATAATGTGAAATGAGAATAGCGCCAACCGCCCGTTGTCCCATCCCGCCGCATCCATTTGCCTCGTAAACGAATCAATTGACGAGCCACCACGCCCCGGCTCAAAACTGCACCACTTCGCATGCGGCGAATAAATCAGTTTCGCCCCGGCCGCTTCCAGAACCCGCGCCGCCCCAACAAAGCCCCGCCGCAAATTGGCTCGATCAAACGCCGACAAAGAATACCGCGCCACTGGATGACCTTCCGCATCTATCCCGACGTGCCCTGCGTCCCGATCTCGCAGCAATACTCCAATCGCTGTGGTCTGACGTAAGCGGCCCAGCAAAGACCGGCAGTGCGCTGCGTCTCGCCACGGCATCGCCGCCACCGCGATCACCGGCTGCAGCGAGGTCGTCTCATACTTCACCCCAAAATTCCCATTCATCTGCCGATGCTGGTCCGAATAAATCGCCTGCATCGTTCCTTCCCACGGACGAATCTCCTCCTCAAATACGCCGCTCACATTCGACACCGGATGCAGATGAAGGTGTCGCCCGATGTGCGGATTTCGCAATCCCGATCGCAGTAGCAACGCTGGCGTATGGATCGATCCGCACGCCACAACCACCGCTTTGCACTTCACCCGCACGCGGTTCCCATCTCGGGTTCGCGCCTCCACTCCCGTTGCCATCCCGGCCTCTATCTTTACCCGTTCCGCTCGGGTCCTTACCAGCAGTCGCGCACCGCGTTGTTCCGCATCCGCCAACCACGTTTTCGCCGTCGATTGCTTCGCTCCCACCGCGCAGCCGTAGCCGCAATACCCGCACACATTTTCCGATTCACAATGCGTAACATTCCGCGGCATGCGATCCACGTGCCACCCCAGTGCCCGCAGGCCTCGCTCGATTACCTGCTCGCGACAAGACACTTGGTTGTGTTCCTGGTTCACCGACAGCCGAGCGCACACCGCATCCAGGCTCTTCGAATATTCCGGCCCTGCGATCCACGGCACGCCCGCTTTGGCCCACTCCGCCCGTACATCATCCGGCGTTCGAAACGATGTGCAGTAATTCACCACCGTTCCGCCGCCAAGGCATTCACCCGCGAGCAAGCCCACACTGTGATCCGCTGTAGCCAAAAACCCTGATTCCGCGTATAGCCTCTGAAATCCGCCTAACTCCGCTCCATCAAAATCCGCATCGTCGTAATAGCCGCCCGCTTCCAACACCACCACATCTTTTCCCGCTGCAGCCAGCATCCCTGCCACCGTTCCTCCGCCTGCTCCCGATCCAATCACGCATGCATCGCATGCAATCTCGATATCACGGTCAGGTTCGAACGCCTTCAGTGCGCGACCACCATTCGGCCGCTGCACTCCAATCGGGCCCGGATAACCCAACTTCTTCCAGACCGCGCCCTCAGCTCCTCCCGCACCTCGCAGCATCACGTACAAAAATCCAACCGCTTTCCTTAGCCCCTGAAACGCTCCACGTCTTTTTCCCAGCGAGCTTTCCGCCCAATCCAGCAGCACCCGGTTTCGCGCTTCCAAGGGAAGGGAACTGAAATTCGTTGCGCGTCCCGCGGCGAGCAAACAGTGCAGCGGCGAGTCCCAGATATCCAGCAGTTGCAAAAATTCCTTGGGATCGCGCTTTCGCGGATTGAAGTCCATCGCCTCCATCAACGCTTCGGGCACACCCATCTCACCGGCAGACGGCCATCCGTCCTGCGCCGGCGCAAACGTATCGCAAATCAAACGCAGCGCCTTTTCTTGCCTGCTGGAGAGTTTCATCCGCTTATGTCGATTACGAGTACAGAGCCAGGGCGGTTCGGTCAAATTATAGGGCGCGTATCTCTGAGGTGAAAGTCGAATCTAATCGACGTTGGGCTTCTCTGCGTCTTTGCTGTTCTTAAAACTCTTAGCCGCTTTTCCGCCAACTTCCTTAAAGCGCTTTTCCAGCGCAGCCTTGGTAAAAAAGTCCGCCGGCAAGTCCGGGTTCACGTGACAATTGTCATAAAAAGTTTGCGCCACGCGTCGCCCATCTTTTTCTCGCGTGATCTGCTGAGGCAGTTGCAGCCCTTCTTTGGGCTGGTAGTTGGTGTACACCGAAACATCTTCGCTGCGTTCTCTAGTGGTCTCGTCGTTGGTGATTACGATACTCCGCACCAGCAAGTGTGACGAGCGATCCACCGCCAGCCGGAACTTCCGCTCTTCCGCATCGGTAATCTCCACCCAGTCCACGAAGCGCAGATCCACGACCGATGTTCCCGCATACTGAATCAAAATTCGATCTTCCTTCAGCCGGTTTCGCAGCAGGTTGTTTATGTCGCGTTTTACACTTTCTTCGTAGTCCGTCACCGATGTCGCCGGCTCTTCCGAAACGCCACCGCGATCCAGCGTCCATCCTCCATCGCCGACGAACATGTCAATGATGTTTCCTTTTTTGCCGTAATCAATCCGTCGCTTATCCGGAAACATCCGATAATCTTTGAAGTCCACGTACCCCATCATCTGCCCGTTGTGCCCGAATTGTGCCCGGCGTCCTTCGCACTCCTGGGATCGCGCTCCGAGATATGCTTGTCCGCCCAGCGCCTCCACCAGTTGTTTCAAAATCTGTTTGCCCTTCGCGGCGCTCTGGTCCGGATCCATCGTGTCCGGATTTTGCGCTCGCGCCACTCCAGTCAATAACAGCGTCAAGAGCAGTGCCAGCGCTGCACCGCGCACCTTCAGTAGTTCTCTTACCCGCACAGCACTGAGCCCCCATTCACGTTTAATATTTCTCCAACCATAAAGTTCGAAAGCTCCGACGCCAGAAACAATATCGGCCCGGCGATTTCTTCCGCTGTCGCCGCCCGCCCCAGTGGTATCAATGTCGCCGCCATCTTCTGTCCGGCCTTCGATTCCAGCACTGCGTTGGACATGTCCGTAGCCACCCAACCCGGCGCCACGCTGTTCACCAATATCCCGTGCCGCGCCAGTTCCGCCGCCAGTCCCTTGGTCAGACTGATGATCCCGCCCTTCGATGCGCCATAGTGCGTGTGCAGCGACTCTCCGCGCTGGCCTGCCGTCGAGCTGATCGGAATGATCTTCCCGGCCTTTTGCTTGATCATGTGTGGCACCGCAAAATGAATCACCGAATACACGCTCTTCAAATTGACCCGGATCATGTCGTCCCACTGCTTTTCCGTCATCTTCTCGATCGGCAAATCTTCCCGATTCCACACCCCGGCGTTGGGCACCAAAATATCCAGCCGGCCCAGTCGGGCGATGCAATGCTCCACCAGTTTTTTGTTGTCGAGATGCTTTCCTGCGTCCGCCTTGAACGCTTCCACTCTCGTTCCGTGCTTCGCGGCTTCTTGCTCCACCTGTTTTGCGGCGTCTTTTGCGGAGTTGTAGCTGAACACCACGTCCGCCCCAGCCTGCGCAAACAGTTTTACCGCAGCCGCACCAATGCCGCGCGAGCCTCCGGTGATGAGTGCCGCCTTACCTGCCAGTGAAATCATGATTCCCCCAGTTCAGATGAACAAACTCGTTGTTTCGGTTGGATCGCGTTTACGCCTTTTCAGCGCCTACACTGCGCGTCGCCTGCGCAGCTTTCACGAAGTCCGCAAACAGCTTCTTTGCCAGCGGATCGCCGGCCATGCGCTCCGGGTGCCATTGCACGCCCACCACCCAGTTCCCTTCGCCCGTCCACTCCACACTTTCCACGATCCCGTCGTTGGCCACGCCCGTCACCTTCAAATCCTTGCCAGGCTTCTCAATGGATTGGTGATGCGAGCTGTTGATCTTGGCGTCCGTCTTGCCCGCCAGTTGCGCCAGCTTGCTCTCCGGTTCGAACCGCACCGGATGCTCCGGATCCCTCTTCCGCCGCAACATCGGCAAGTCCGTCTTACGGTGTGCCACCTTCGTCCCCGTCGCGGTTTTCAGGTCCTGAATCAGCGTTCCGCCCATGTAGACATTCAGTAGTTGGCACCCATAGCAGATCGCCAGCACCGGCTTTCCCTCCGCGAACGCATGGTCCAGAATCGCCCGGTCGGTACGCTCCCGTGCCACGTCGGCAGGCGCAGACTTGCCCTGATTCACCGTCCCATACTCCCTGGGATCGACGTCTGCCCCGCTTCCCGGGAGCACAAACCCCTGCAACTCGCCCAATTGGCTCCGCAGTGCGTCAGGAGCGCTCAACGGCAGTACAACAGGCTCGCCGCCAGCCTCCAGCACCGCCTTTTCGTAATTCGTAGGCAGCACCCCTTTCGTCTCGTCGTCAGACGTGCTCCAAGGGATGCCAATCCGCGGCTTGTCCAGTCTCTGAGGGCTCATGAAACCCAGCATCCTACCACCCCCCAAACCACCGCGGCAACCGCCTGGAGCTCAGCCCCTCAGGGGTGAGGCTTTCTCCTACGCCAACATTCCATGGGGATGTGTGACTGGATGGAATCGTTCACAACTGCGGGATGACAAGACGACAAGCAGACAGCCGCCAAATCCGTTGTGTAAGGCCGGTTCGCGCGTTCCTTCAGCTCCTACGCCCGCTTGGCCGCTGCTTCCGGCAATGCCTGTTCCAGGCAGAATTCTGGGCGGTGAAAAAACGTCGGCAGCTCGCCCAGCCGCTGCCGTAATTTCTCAAACTTGTCCGCGCGCACTGTAATGTGCCCCACCTTCCGCCCTGGCCTCGGCTCTTTGCCGTACAAATGCAAGTGGACATTTGGCACTTTCAGCACCTCCGCCGCTTCCGGCAATTCCCCAATCAAGTTCACCATCGCCGAATGCCCCATCACCGCAGTCGACCCCAACGGCAATCCCATCACCGCCCGCAAGTGGTTTTCGAACTGGCTGGTCACCGCCCCTTCAATGCTCCAATGCCCCGAGTTATGCACCCGTGGCGCCATCTCGTTCGCCAGCAGCTTCCCGCCGAGCTCGAAAAATTCGATGCACAGCACGCCTACGTACTCCAACGCCTCCAGCACCTTCCGCGTCGCACTTTCCGCCATCTGTTGCAGCTCTGCCGTCAAGTTCGGCGCCGGCGCAATCGACAGCCGCAATATCCCGCCGCGATGATGATTCTCAATCAGCGGGTAAAATGACATTTCGCCGGTGCGCGCCCGCACACCCAGCATCGAAAGCTCGCGCGTAAACTCGACAAATTTCTCCAGCGCCAGTGGCACTCCCGGCAATTCCGCCCGCACCTTCTCTACGTCCGCCGCCGTCCGCAGCACCCACTGGCCTTTACCGTCGTAGCCCATACGGCACGTCTTCAGCACCGCCGGCAGTCCAATGCGCTTCACCGCCGCCTCCAGCGCCTCCGCCGATTCAACTTCGGCAAATTCCGCCGTCTCAATCCCCAGCTTTCGAAACAGCTGCTTCTCTCGCACACGGTCTTGCGCTTCCTCCAGTGCTGCGGGAGGTGGATACACGGCAACGCGCTCCGCCAAGAATCGCGCCGCATCCACCGGCACGTTCTCAAACTCGTACGTCACCACTTCCAATCCATTCGCAAATTTTTCCAGCGCTTGCTCATCGTTGTAATCTGCGGTCACTCGATGCGCGATGCGCCCTACCGGGGCCTCTGGTGACGGATCCAGAAACCGGAAACGTAGCCCCAGCGGGTAGCCCGCCAGCGCCAGCATGTATCCCAGTTGCCCGCCGCCTAAAATCCCAATGGTCATTTCTGCTTCTTTCGTGCCACCTGTTTCCTTTTCCTGCCTGTAGTCGTTTCCGCACCGCGTACCGCCGTCGCCACGGCAGCGGCCGGATCGGGTGTCGCCAACACTTTCTCCGTCTGTGACTTCCGGAACTTCCTCAACGCTTCCCGGATCTCTCCGTGTTTCACGCCCACAATCGCAGCCGCCAGCAGCGCCGCATTAATCGCCCCCGCCTTCCCGATGGCCAACGTTCCCACCGGAATTCCTCCCGGCATCTGCGCAATCGACAGCAGCGAATCCAGCCCCTTCAATGCCTTCGACTCCACCGGCACTCCCAACACTGGCAGTACCGTCTTCGAAGCCGTCATTCCTGGCAAGTGCGCTGCCCCGCCAGCCCCCGCGATAATGACTTCAATCCCGCGCCCTTCCGCGGCCGCCGCATATTCGAAAAGCAAATCCGGCGTCCGGTGCGCCGAAACCACTCGGGTTTCAAACGGTACGCCCAGCGTCTCCAGCGTTTTCGCCGCGTGCTCCATCGTCTCCCAATCCGACGTCGACCCCATAATCACGCCGACCAACACGCCAGTCTTTGCCCCACTACTCGCTCCGTCTCTCATAACCTCAACTTTCCATTCTCCAACCTTCTCGTCCAGACTCGGCAGGCACCTCATCAGAGCACGGATCAGCGGTGCCGCCAATCCGAGTCGCATCCTCGGCTCTCGCCGCGGAGCTGGCCTTAATCCTTCCACAGAAAAGGTCCGAGACGAGCCTCAAAAACAGAACGCCGGCCATCGGGCCGGCTCTCATCACAATTTCCCTATTCTATGTCCCTTTTCACTTCGACGCGACTTTTCTCCGTTCCTTCCATGCGTGCCTCAATTGTCCCACCAGGTACAACGATCCGGTAATAAACACCGCATCCCGGCTTCCAGCTTTCGCCAGCGCCGCCTCCATCGCTTCCTCCGCATCCCCGTGCACCGAATACTTTCCCGCATGGTGCCCCGCCATTTCCGCCAACTGTTCCGCGCTGATCGCTCGCGGATTGCGCGGCGCCGTAAACAACACCTCGTACGCATGCGGAAACAGTATCCCCGTCACTTCATCCACGGCCTTGTCCCGCACCGCGCCAAATATCAGATATACCTTCCGCTGTTGAAAGTTTTCTTCCAAATATCGCGCCAGCTCTCGTGCCGCTCCCGGATTGTGTGCTCCATCCAGGTAAACGTCCGGTTGCTCCTGTAACCGCTCCAGCCGCCCGGGCCATTCCGCCGCCGCAATCCCGTGCTCGATATTTTCGGTGGAAACTTGATATCCGCGATCCTGCAATAGCTGCGCCGCCGCCACCGCATTCATCGCGTTCTTCAATTGAAATTGACCGCGCAATTGCGGCTTCAACTCATACCTACGCACGCCGCCGATTTCGCTCACGGTCGCCCGCACACACCCATCTTCCATCCGTTCATTCTCCACCTGGAACATCGCGGCAGGCTCTGTCACCGGACAATACAGCTCCGCCGCACGCTGTAGTAAAACCTCTCGCGCTTCTGGATATTGCTCCGCAATCACCGCCGGCGCCCCGTACTTCAAAATTCCGGCCTTTTCGCCCGCGATTTCCCGCAGTGAGTGCCCCAAAAAATTCTCGTGATCGAAATCAATCCGCGTTATTACTGCCACCACCGGTGTAATTATGTTCGTTGCGTCCAGCCGTCCACCCAGTCCCACCTCAATCACCGCAAAATCCACGCGCTCTCGGGCAAACGCCTCAAACGCCACCGCCGTCACGCATTCAAAATACGTCGGGTGTGCCTGCAGCTTGCCTTCTGCCAGCAACTCTTCAATCACCGCATGAACCCGCGTAAACGTTTCCGCAAACAATGTGTCGCTGATCTCTTCCCCGCCGATTCGAATCCTCTCGTTGATCCGTTCGAGGTGCGGTGAAGTATTCAATCCGGTGCGGAAGCCCGCACCACGCAGAATCGATTCCAGAAACGCTGCGGTCGATCCTTTTCCATTCGTTCCCGCGATATGTACTGTCGGAAATACGCGATCTGGCCTTCCTAGGCGTTCCAGCAACACCGTTATATTTTCCAGATTGAATTTTGCCGCGGCTGCCTGGGTGGGAGCCGCCAATTCACGGCCCAGCGACAGGAGATACCGTACCGCTTCTTGGTAATTCATTTTACGACTGCAGCAGATCCAGCGTAGTAGAAATGAAGCCCTTCATATCTTTGCGATGTACCACTGCGTCCAAAAATCCGTGTTCCAGCAAAAACTCCGACCGCTGAAACCCTTCCGGCAGCTTTTGCCGAATGGTCTGCTCAATCACTCGCGGCCCGGCGAATCCGATTAGCGCGCCCGGCTCGGCAATATTCAAATCGCCCAGCATTGCAAAGCTTGCCGTCACTCCGCCGGTCGTCGGGTCGGTCAGCACCGAAATGTACGGCAACTTCTCCGCGTCCAACCGCGCCAGTGCCGCCGACACTTTCGCCAGTTGCATCAGGCTGATCGTTCCTTCCATCATTCGCGCGCCGCCCGAGCAAGACACCACAATCAGAGGTTGACGGGTGTCCATGGCCATCTCGATTGCGCGCGTCACTTTTTCCCCGACCACCGCGCCCATCGATCCGCCAATAAATCCAAATTCCATCGAACAGCAGATCACCGGCCTGCCATTTAGCTGCCCCTCGGCAGTAATCACTGCATCGTTCATTCCCAATTTTTTCTGCGCATCCTTAATTCGTTTCGCGTACGGCTTGGTATCCACGAATTTCAACGGGTCGGTCGAAACCATTCCCGCATCGTGCTCCGTCCAACGCCCGTCCAGCAGCAATTCCAGTCGCTGTTTCGAATTCATTTTGAAGTGAAACTGGCACTTGGGACACACGAGCAGGTTTTCTTCCAGGTCTTTCCGGAACACGATCGCCCGGCAAGATTCGCACTTCATCCACAGCCCTTCGGTTCGTACCCTCCGCTCTTCCGGCGGAGTAGGCTGCTCAATCGGTTTTTTCTCTCTCTTAAACCACGCCATAGTTATCCAGAACTTTCCCCGCGCAAACTCCCCGCACTTACCTCGTCAAACCGCAATTTGCGAGCCGAACTCGTCGCACTCGCAGCCCCACAGCCAATCCGTCATTCCGAGCGAAGCAAGGAATCCCTCTTCGATCTTAACTTACGCGACGACGTGAATTTCGTTTCCTGATAACCAATAACCGATACCTGATATCTGTCCCCTGCGATATCAGCCCACTTCAATAATCAATTCCCCGCTGGGCCAGTATACCCTTGGTATACGGGTGTTTCACTTCTTTCATCTCCGTCACCAGGTCGGCCAGTTCCACAATTAACGAGTGTGCATTTCTCCCGGTGCAGATCACATGCACCTGTTCCGGCCGCCCCTTCAACGCTTGCGCCACTTTTGCCGCGTCTAACATCTTGTAGCTGATCGTGTAATTGATCTCGTCCAGAATCACTAGCTCATACTTCCCGCTGTAAATCGCCGCGCGACCCGTTTCCCAACATTCTTCCGCCATGCGAACATCTTCCGGATCCGTTTCCGCTCCGCCAACTTTCACAAATCCGCGACCCATCGGCCGAATTTCAAATTTGTCGTCGCCCAGCATCTTCGCCGCGTCCAATTCGCCGTAGTGCCACGATCCTTTAATAAACTGCACCATCAACACCCGTAACCCTTGTCCCACCGCACGAAAAGCCGTCCCCAACGCGCAAGTTGTCTTCCCCTTGCCCGGCCCGGTGTAAACAATCAGCAATCCCTTTTCGTTCCCCATCTAGAATCCCCGCGAAATCCAGAAATTGCTTCCACTAAAAATTTTCTCACCCCGTATCCGCTGAGCGTACCCGTAATTCCGAGCGCAGAGAGAAATCCCTGTTCGACTTCGGCCCATCGCCATTTGTCAAAACCGCCGCCCTTACGCCAACGCTAGCCTCTTCACAAACTCCATCGCAATCGCCCGCACATGCTCCATCGCCACTTCTCCCAAACTTTGCTTCTGAGGCGCCTTCAAATCGTGCAACACAATCCACAGTCCCGGGCGGTACACTCCATCATCCGCAGGGCAAATCGCGCCTGTGAGTTGCGCAATTTCAAAATGCGGCATCTCCGTCAGCCCCAGATCCACCAAGTGCGTCGAATTCGGCAGCGCCGGCGGATTCGCCATCAAATCCGTCAATATGCCTCGCGCATCATCGACCAGGTCACGAAATCCTTGGGATACCAGCAGCGCATCAATGTCTCGCGGAGTGGGCTGCTCCAATTGCTCCAAATCATAGTCCGGCAGCGGCTTTTCCAGCGGGATCTCGATGGCTACCGAGGGCTTGCCTTTATCTGGTGCAATGCGTATCGCCATGTTTTCACCAAGCTTACTTCGGATAGGGACTGCCCGATAAAATCGCAAATGCCCGGTAAATCTGTTCCGCCAGCATCACCCGGGCCAATTCGTGCGAATACGTCATCGCGCTCAACGCCAACTTCTGCTTCACCCGTTCGCGAAGTTTAGCCGGGAATCCATCCGCGTCGCCGCACACAAACAAAATTTCTCGTGTCCCGCGATCACGCTGCTCACCCAGCCACTTCGCAAACGCCTCTGAATCGTACGCTTTTCCTGTCGCGTCCAACAGCACCGCCGTCGCCGCGCGGTCCGCATCCAGCCTCTTCAGCGCCGCATCGCCGTCGCGCACTTCCGTTACTTCAATCGCGCACGACCGCCTGATCCGCTTCACGTACTCGTCCAGCAATGCCGTTAATTCCGCTCGACGCGTTTTTCCCAGCATCAACAAACGAATCTTCATGCCGCGATCTTACTCCGGCCCGCTCTCGTTTTTTGTTTCCGTCGAAATGCGTTGGAGACTACCGGACCCCACCGCTCAAGGTTGGAGATAATTCTCCCTGGGCGAATGTCTTGGCTCGACGCGTTCTGGTTCATCCGGCAGGACCAGCGACGGCGCCGCCCTCCACAACCGCTCCAGATCATAATATTTCCGCGCTTGGTCGCCGAACACGTGCACAATAATCCCGCCAAAATCCAGCAACGCCCATTCCGCCGAGCGCTGCCCTTCACGGTGCGCCGGTGTGCGCTTCAATTCCTTGTACATCATTTCTTCCACTTCGTTGCAGATTGCCTGCAGTTGTGGCGTGCTGTATCCCGTGCAAATCACGAAATATTGTGTGAACGCAGCAAGCCCGTCCAGGTCCAGCACCGTAATGCCGCCTGCTTTTTTGTTTTGCGCCGCTTCAACTACCAGCTGCACGCCCTTTGGTAAGTTTTCTAGTTTCACCGGTACAACCCTTGTTTCAAGATGTATTCCTCGACTCTTCCTGATACCAATCCATGTATCGACTGTCCGCGATTGGCTTTCCGCCGAATGTCTGTCGCACTTACTTCGCTGGCTACATTCTCCAGCAGATAAACCGTCGTTTTGTTCAACTGCGCCACGATCGGCGATCCGTGCGCAATCGACTCATCTTCTTTTTCCCGCTTCGCATCCGGACGGGCAATCAGATCGGGCGGTATCACCAGCCGCAACGCTTCCAGCCGTATCCCTGGCCGGTTGGCAATGATGAAGTCGCACAAGCCCATCAGCGCTTCATATTCCTTCCACATCGGAATATCCAGAAACGCGTCGGCGCCAATGATAAAAAATATGCGGTCTCCCGGTCCGTTGTACGCGTGCCGAAAATAGCGCACCGTATCCACCGAATAATGCAGTTGCGTTCCGCTGAAATCTTCGCCCGCTTCCGCCAGCGAGGGCACAAAGTGCGGGTGTTCCGTGCAAGCCAGTGCCACCATCGCAAACCGGTGTGGGAATGGCGCCAGATGTTGTTTCAGCTTATGCGGAGGTCGGCTCGCCGGCACAAAGTGCATTTCGTCGAAATTGAATCGCCGGTCCGCCGCTCGTGCTACTGCCAGGTGCCCTGCATGGATAGGATCAAAGGAGCCGCCAAAAAGTCCAACCCGCCTTGGATGGTGCTTGGCCGCTGTGCGATTCGCTTGCGCTGTCGTCAATCCGCCTCCCGGTAGCTCCCACCCAATTCTCTCACGAAATTCCGGCCCCACTCCCCCGCTTTTTCTACCCTCAGCCGACTCCGTCTCGGCCGCCTGCCGCTAGATTTTCCGTTCACCTTGGCACAGCCATTACAGGCTGTGCTTTGGGGTCTCCGCTCAATCATTCCCCGGAGCCTTCTTCGTCCGACTCATCATCCTCTTCCGACCCACCCTCATCCTTGCCCACTAACTCATCCCGAGGATCCCCAGCCTCGACTCCCACCAACTCCGGCTCATCATCCTCGTACTGTTCCTTGGGAATCTTATCCAGCGCGTCCGCCATCCCGCGCACCAACTCCTTCACTCCTTCGCCAGTCGCCGCGGAAATCGCGTGAAACTCCAATCCATTTTTCTTGCAATAGGCTTCCAACTCTTCCAATTTCGTCTTATCCGTCGTAGCGTCCACTTTCGTAGCCGTCACGATCACTGGCTTATCCACTAACGCTTCACTGAACGCCGCCAGTTCGCCCTCAATCACCTCGTATGCCTTCACTGGATCCATCTCGCTCGTATCGCTGGTATCAATCAGATGCACTAGCAACCGTGTCCGCTCCACGTGCCGCAAAAATCGTATCCCTAGCCCAGCGCCTTCGCTCGCGCCCTCAATCAATCCCGGCAAATCCGCCACCACGAACGTTCGTCCCAACTCTGTCCCGTGCCCGCCCGTTCCGCCATCCGCGTTCACCACGCCAAGATTCGGTTCCAGCGTTGTGAACGGGTAATTCGCAATCTTCGGTCGCGCCGCGCTGATCACTGATATAAGCGTAGACTTCCCCGCGTTCGGGAATCCGATCAGCCCAACATCCGCAAGTAGTTTTAATTCCAATCGCAGTCGCCGCTCTTCCCCCGGCTGACCCTCTTCTTTTTCTCGGGGCGCCTGGTGCCACGGCTTCGCGAAATGTTGATTTCCGCGCCCGCCTTTACCACCCTGCGCCACCAATATCCGTTGCCCCGGCCTTTTCAAATCTGCGAGCAGCTCGCCACCCTGCTCGTCAAACACCAGTGTTCCCACCGGCACTTTCAAAATCATTTCGTCGCCAGACACGCCGGTACAGTTCGAACCCTCGCCATGCCGCCCGCGCTCACCTTTAAACTCACGGTTATACCGGTAACGCAGCAGCGTATTGTCGTTTGGATTCGCTTCCAGGTAGACGCTTCCTCCGTGGCCTCCATCGCCTCCCGATGGCCCGCCCCGTGGCACGTACTTCTCCCGCCGGAACGCCACACACCCGTTCCCGCCGTCTCCCGCCTTTACATAAATTTTGGCTTCGTCAACAAACATGGCTTTCTTTCACTAACCGATTCACTCAAAAACTGGTGCGTCTAGTTGTCTGGCGCTCTACTGAAACCGCAGGCGAACTCAAAATCCGTACCCTCATTCCGAGGGAAGCGAGGGATCCCTCTTCGATGTACGGATCCGCGCCGGCGTCCCATCGCCGCAACCCGCCACAAACAAAAAAACGGCCCCGACTTGGAATCGGGGCCGCTCCGATCTCAATCCTGTCAGTTCGCGGCCTTGGCCTGCTCCGCTGGCGTCACGCTGATAAACCGACCCCGGTTCCCGCGATTTGTAAACTTCACGTAACCTTTCACCAGGGCGAACAAGGTGTCGTCCTTGCCCTGCGCCACGTTCTCGCCAGCCTGGTGCCGGGTCCCTCGTTGCCTGATCAGAATCGTTCCGGCGTTCACCAATTCGCCGCCGAACCGCTTTACGCCCAGCCTCTGCCCGTGTGAATCGCGACCGTTTGTAGACGAGCCGCCGCCCTTCTTATGTGCCATGACTCAATCCCTTTCACTGTAATGATCGGTTGTTACGCCGGTCTTAAAGTTTGATCTCGCTGACCTGCACGGCCGTGTAATTCTGCCGGTGGCCCCGCTGAATCTTGTACTGATTGGTCTTCTTAAACTTCAATACGGTGAGCTTCTTCGCACGGCCCTGCTCCACGATCTTGCCCATTACGCTGGCTTCGTGCGCGTCACTTCCCGCCAAAACCTTCTTGTCATCAGTGTGCACGGCCAGTACGGTGCCAAATTTCACCTGTTCGCCTACATCACCCTTGACCCGCTCAATGCGGATGGTGTCGCCCGGTGCGACACGATATTGCTTTCCCCCGGTCTTTATCACGGCGTACATCAGTCCTCCAGAAGCTCCAGACAAACCACTATTATAGTGCCCACCTGCCCATATCGTCAACGCACAGAAACGGGTCTTTTACGTTTCTCGCAGCGCGCCAGAGCCGGCACGCAACGTTAGCTCGTAACCGGAGGCCTTCTTTTTTCCAGGTTCCTCGCCTGTTCAAAGGCAAATGCCATCTGCAATACTCCCCAATCGTCGTGGTTCCGTCCCACAATCTGCAGCCCAATCGGCAGCCCGCTGTTCGAATCCGCACATGGCACCGAGGCCGCCGGATTCCCAACGGCCGAGATGTAAGAAGCCGACTTCATCCACGCCACGTAATTCTCCATCTTTACGCCGTTAATCTCGGTCGGATAGTGCTGCGTCACATCAAACGGCAGCACCTGATTCACCGGCAAAACAAAAAACTCATACGTATCCAGAAATGCCCGCACTCGCTGGTACAGTGCCGAGCGCTTCATCTCCAGTCGCGATAAATACGGCCCCGTCAATTTCCGTCCTTCCTCCACGTGCCAATGCACATACTCATTCAACTGGTCGCCCTTGGTCGCCATCAAATCCCCGAAATTCGCCTCCATGATCCAGTGGCGCCAACTCAGAAAACATTCGTTCGCATCTCGAAAATCCGGCTCCGCTTCTTCCACCGTGCAGCCCAGCGATTCGAACACCTTCGCCTGAGAACGCACCGCCTCCCGCACTTCCGGCTCCCACGGCAGTCCCAGATCGCGAAACATTGCTACCCGCACACCTTTAAAACTTCGTCCTTCCAGTCGCTGCGCAAACAACGAACCAGGCTGCTCCATTGAAATTGGTATGCGCTCATCCGGTCCCGCGAGCACACTCAAAAAATACGCAAGATCCTTAATATTCCGCGCCACCCCTCCGTTCACCGAAAATGATTGCCACGCCAGTCCGGCTGGCGTATTCGGCACTCGTCCCGGCGAGGGCCGCAATCCCACGCACCGGCAAAAATTTGGTGGATTGCGCAACGACCCTCCATAATCGCTGCCGTCCGCCAGCGGCGCCATCCCGCAAACCACCGCCACCGCTCCGCCGCCGGTGCTTCCTCCGCACGTTTTGGTCACGTCATACGGATTTTTCGTTGCGCCAAACACCTTGTTAAACGTTTGTGAACCCAGCCCAAACTCCGGCACATTGGTTTTTCCAATGACGATTCCGCCGGCTTTCTTTTCCCGATCCACCAACAGGCAATCTTCCTTAGGGA
>DASXBH010000141.1:0-5187 GCA_036491775.1 Candidatus Acidiferrum sp. | reverse complement strand
TTTGCTCCCGATCCCGTGGAAGCGGTCATGTCGCCGCCGCTTTCGCCGCCTTCCTCGTCAATATCCATTCTGAAGTTGCTCTTCGCCGAAGGATTCTTCAAATGTTCGATCTGATCCTTAATCATCGGCGCCATCTCGATGCTCAGGTCATTGCTCTTCAGTAGCGACTCAAGCGCCGGAATCGCCGATGCATCACCGCGCGTGCCCAACGCAAAAATGGACGCGGCACGTACCTGGAAGTGCGGCTCCATCAAATAACCCGCAATTTGACTGGTGATTTCCTTGTTGCCCTTCTCCAGCCGCCCCAGGCTGTAAATTGCAGCCTGTCGCGAATCGAGTTCTTTGCCGGGCACCGCCCATGCACGCAGAATCGGCACAGCCCGGTCATCTCCCAATGAGCCAAGAGCGCGCAACGCCGCGTTTCGCAGAAAGCCATCTGGCGAATCGCTTTTCACCGCTCCGGTCAGCGTTTCGAAAGCATTGGGAGTTTTCAATTTGCCAAGCGATTGCAGTGCGGAACCACGCGCACGATACGAACTATCATCGCGCGCTACGGCATCAAGCTTTGCCGTCACCGCAGGATCATCCTTGAAATTACCCAGCGCCTGCACGATTTTCGCGCGCAGCCACGGCTCTTTGGCCACGGCGAGTCCATCAAGCAATTGCTTTGCCGCAGCGCTTCCACCCTGTTCACCAAGCGCTTCCGCCGCCACTTCGCGCAGTTCCCAGGTCTTATCGTTACGCAGCGCATCGCCAAGAGCCGCCGTCGCTTCCTCATCCTTCTTCATCTTGCCCAGCGCCGAAGCGGCATCGGCGCGATCCGCCAATTCCGGGGCATTCTTCAGTTGGTACAGCAACTCCGACTTTTCCTTCTTGAACTCCACCGACTTCAGGATCTGGTTGCCTTTATCAAACAGCACCATTTGCGGCGCCGATTCCGAAGGTAGCGTAAACACTTCCGATTCTTTGCTAACCACAATGGGATACAACTTCCGCCCGGTACCATTGGTGATTTCCACGTCCACCGGCAGCCGGAACAATCCCACGCGACCCTCGCGCTTCTGCGTTTGATTTACTAGCAACGCCACCTGCTTCTTATCTTTATCGTACGTGTAGCCCACTTCCAGCTTTGGCGCGCCTGCCCCGTAGATCCACTGATCGAAAAATTGATCGACATTTGTGTGTGTCGCTTCTTCGATGGCCTTAGTTAAATCCGCGGTGGTGACATTTTTCCCGCGATTCACTTCCAGGTAATGCCTTAACCCTGCATAGAACGCCTCATCGCCCAGTTGATGCCGCAACATGTACAGCACCCAACCGCCCTTATCGTAGGCATTGCCGTCAAACTCACTGGAATCGTCGAAGTCGTGGCGCACAATCGGCTTCGCGTACAGATTTTTCATCGCGAACCAGCCGCGCGCCGTCTGCCAGCGTTCGTAATCCGCCTGGTCCTTGCCAAAATGCGATTCAATCCACAAATATTCCATGAAGGTCGCGAACCCCTCGTTCAGCCAGAGGTTGGCCCAATCTTTGGTGGTAACCAGATCGCCGAACCATTGGTGACCTAATTCGTGCGCGATCAAGGGATCTTCATCGGTCGGATATTCGGGCACCAGTTTCGGATTGCGCAAGGAACTGGAGGTATTCGTAGTCGCGCTGGAATTTTCCATGCCGCCCGCTACGAAATCATCCACCATCGACTGCGCGTATTTTTCCCACGGATAATCCACGCCCAGTTTGCTGCTGAACAGATCGATCATCGCCGGCGTGCGGCCGTAATTCACTGCCAACCGGTCGCCGCGATCCTTAGGCGCATAATAAGTGACCGGAACATTTCTCCACGTATCCTTCGCTTCCGTGAATTCCCCCGCGACAATGGTAATCAGGTACGTCGAACTTGCCTGTGATTCGCGCCACGTCCAGGTCTTCAACCCTTCGCCAGCCTCCGCTACACCGATAAGCTTTCCATTTGCCACCGTAGTCCAGCTCGCCGGCACGGTGACGATCGTTTCCGTGGTGAGCCGGTCATTTGGGTAATCGTAGGTTGGCAAGTAGTAGCGGGTGTCTTCGGATTCGCCCTGGGTCCAAATTTGCGCCGGACGATTCGGGTAATCCTTGTCCGGCAAAATGAAGTAAAGGCCCTTGGATGGCTTGCCGTCGTATTTAATTTCGATTTCGAATTTCTCGCCAACCTTCGCGGGCTTAGCCAGAACCACATTCAACTTACAATCCGTAGTCTCGAACTTTGCATTTGTCCGGTTGACCTTGACGCTCTGAATTTGCAGCCCGCAAGAATCAAGCGAAACCTTCTCGGTGTTGTCTCGCAAAATGGCCAACGTGTGAGTAACATCACCGACAACCTTCCGTTGCTCCAGATCGAAGCGCAGCGCGATCCGCGAATGCTGCAAATCGTAGTCTTTGCTGCGGGCGTACGGTTCATCCGCGCGCGACGCCAAGACGAACATCAGTGCCGCCAAAAAGACGACCAGCACGCCCGAAATCATCGCTTTATTTGCGTTCGGCACAGGGGTTCTCATCCTCATCCGATTTTTCCTCGTCTTTCTAACTCTACTTTGTTCAAGGTGTAGCCGAGAGGCGCGTAACTCTGTGCCCCTCGTTTTCTAACGCGGAAATTGCGGCATCACATTTCTGCTCACTGACCAGCAAATAGTCTGTGTCATACGTGGAAATCACGAAAATGCTGATCGCTGCTTTGCTCAGCGGCGCAGCCAGTGCTGCTAGAACGCCAACTTCATCGAGCGCGAATGGCCCGTCCACCTTAAACACGCGCCACTTCCGTTCGCTGTTCATTTGCGCCGGAACATTTTCGTACGCGGTGACAATCGAAAGTTCGTCACTGGTCCGCGTCACCGAGAAAAACTCACCATCCGCTGCCCATGCCGGAATCTCCGCATCGGCGGCCAGCTTGAGAATCACGTATTGATCGGGAAGCAGCGACAGGCTGAAGGAACGCTGGTTGGTCATACGCGCTTACAGCAAACTCCTGGTTGTCCCGCCATCGATAGTCAGCGAAACTCCGTTCACATAACTGGCGCGCTCCGAAGCCAAAAAAGCCACGACCGAAGCAAATTCTTCCGGTGTCCCCAACCGGCCCGCTGGAATCATTTTCTTCCAGCCGGCAAAAACGTCATCCGTACTGCTGCCAGTGCGCGCCGCCATCATTCCGGCAAGATCGTCCAGGCGATCCGTGCGGGTATAGCCAGGGCAGACATTATTTGCGGTGATGCCAAACGCGCCATACTCATTGGCCAGCGTTCGCACCAAGCCCGTCACACCGGCCCGCAGAGAGTTAGATAGCAAAAGTCCCTCTACGGGCTGCTTCACGGAGTACGAAGTGATGGTAAGAAAGCGTCCCCAGTTGTTTTTCTTCATGCGCGGCAGCACGGCCTGTGCGAAATAAACGGTACTCATCAGCAGTTGATCGGTCCAGATTCGCCAATCCTCGTTGGTAGTGGCCTCAAATAATTTAGACGGAGGACCGCCCGTATTGGTGATGCAGATATCGATCCGCCCGAATCGCTGCTCCACCGCGGCCACAAATTCCGCAACTGCCTTGGAATCTCCTACGTCGATGGCGCGGTGAAATACTTCGCGGCCGCCCGCCAACTGAATCCGTGCCGCCGCTTTTTCGAGATCGGCAGCGGTGCGCGCGCAAATAGCGATTTCCGCGCCCTCGCGCGCCAATTCTTCGGCAACGGCGCGGCCCAGCCCCTTGCTTGCTGCCGCAACGATTGCGACACGACCGCGTAGCCCTAGCTCCACGGAAACCTCCTGCCAAAACTTTAATCGTCTCGCGGAAAGCAGCGGCGCGTCAAATCGGGCCACAACACTTGCTGGGTCTTGCTCGTAGGCCTCTTCGTAACGCAAAAATATTTGCACCGCGCAAGTCGCCGCACTAAGATGCCAGTCAATCAAGCATTGGCTTCCCTGCGTTTCCCGCATCAGGAGGTTTCTATGACCCACATTCGTATCCTTCTCGGTTTATTCGTCATTTCGCTGCTCACTCCCGCCGGCCAGGCGCAACTTGGCAAGAGCGTCATGATTCCCGCTGGCTCCGATGTAGATCACCAACTGGCTGCCATTAACGCCGCAAGCGATCCCGCGGCCAGGCTCGCGTTGATCGATCAGTTCGCGCAAGCACATCCCGATGGCGATTACGCCATTCTCGCCGACGAGCAGTATGTGAATTATTACCTCGCCGCCAAGCAATACGACAAAACCTTTGAGTACGGAGACAAAATGCTCGCCCTGGATCCCGAGAACTACGCAAATATCGTGAACCTGGTACGTGCTGCGAATGAAAAGGGCGATCCCGATCGCGTGATTTCTTACGCCGAAAAAAGCGCGGGCATTCTGCAACGGTATAAAGCTTCTCCCCCTCCTTCCGGCATGTCGCCTGAAAGTTGGACGCAACAGAAGGCGATGACCCTGGGCGCCATCAAAGACAATCAGAATTACATCGAACAGTCCTTCCTCAACGCCGCTTACCAACAGAAGGATCCCGTCAAGAGAGCCGAGTCTCTGCAGCGTTTCGCCAAGGATTTTCCGGATTCGCCTAACACGTCACAGGCGCTCAGCATGTCGGCCTTCGCCTATCAGGAAGCGCAGAACCGCCCGAAAATGCAGCAAGTCGCCACCGCCGTGCTGGTCAAAAATCCAGACGATATTGGCATGCTGCTTCTTTTGGCCGATGATTACAGCGAAAAGAATGAGCAACTCGACAAGGCCGCAGAATATGCAAAGAAGGCCGCGGCGCTCTGCGATACCGCAAAAAAGCCCGATGGCATGAGCGATGCTGAATGGCAAAAGCAGACTTCGTTGCAAAAAGGCTTGGCGCTTAGCGCCCTGGGTCAGGTTGATTTAGAGAAAAAGCTCAATCCGCAAGCGGTCGAGAGCCTGACAAAAGCGGCGCCGCTGCTGAAACCGAACGCTGTCAGCTACGCCCGCAATCAGTATCGCCTCGGCTTTGCCTACTTGAATCTCAAGAAGAATGCCGACGCCAAGCAGGCCTTCACCGACGCGGCGTCTGTAGATAGCCCCTATAAAGCGCCGGCGCAGGATAAATTGAAGAGTCTGGGCACTGCTAAGCCGGGAACCGCTGCGAGGAAGACCGCATCGTGAGTACAGGACTGAAACTTTGTGCGCTGCGGCGCATCCAATGCCTAG
>DASXBH010000140.1:0-3415 GCA_036491775.1 Candidatus Acidiferrum sp. | reverse complement strand
CGGACTTTATACTGATTTTTTCAACTTGCCTAGAGGACAAACATTCTGTACGTACTAGCGCGTTAGTTTTCCAAGTTCTATCCTCAGTTTTTCAACAAACTGCGAAAAAGCTGGAACTATGGGCCTAGTATCGCGCCTGGTCTCAGGCAGATTTCTCTCTGTTTCCAGCGCTTGTTACAAATCGCGGCGGCCTTCCATGGCCTTCAACATGGTCACTTCATCGGCGTATTCCAAGTCGGCTCCAACCGGAATCCCTACGCCAATGCGGGTCACGCGTACCCCGAGTGGCTTCAAAAGCTTCGACATATAGACAGCGGTGGCTTCGCCTTCCGCGGTTGGATTCGTGGCGATGATGATTTCTTCGACAGCGCCACCTTTGAGCCGTTCGATCAAGGTTTTAATGTGTAACTGATCTGGCCCGCGGCCTTGCAATGGCGAAAGGGAACCGCCCAACACGTGATACATGCCGCTGTACATGCGGGTCTTTTCGATGGCCATGATGTTATGCGGCTCTTCTACAACGCATATGATGTTTTTGGTGCGCGTTGGTCCCACGCAATAGAGACACGGATCAGTGTCGGTGATGTTGTGGCAGGTTGTGCAGGTGCGAACCTTTTCCTTGGCGTCGCGAATGGCTTCCGCTAAAGCGAGGGCATCCTGCGCTGGTATGCGCAGCAAGTGAAACGCTAGACGCTGTGCGGTTTTCTGGCCGATGCCGGGCAAGTGCTTCAACTCATCGATTAAACGTTCAACGGGAGCAGCAAAATCGGGCATGTTCCTTGTGTAGCACAAGCCCACTCATACGCGCAAACACCTAAGCGAATTTGTGGTTTTTTTGAACGGCGCAAGTGCGGAGAATTTCAGCTAATGGCGTATCCATACAGATCGTTCGGAGCGTTCGTTAATTTCGCTATTAGTGTACGTTTGCCGGCAGAAGCTCCCCTCGAACCCTCGGATATCCTTTCGCGGCACGTTGTCATCTAAGTTGCTAGCCCGAAGCGTAACCAAAATTATGGCTCATCTTCTTGATGGTATTCGTTCTCCTGCGGACGTGAAGCAGCTCACGTTGCCGCAACTGGAACAGCTCGCTGCAGAGATTCGCGAAGAACTCATTACGGTGCTGGCGAAAACCGGCGGCCATTTGGGACCGAATCTCGGCGTGGTAGAACTCACCATCGCGATGCATTACGTCTTCAACACGCCGGAAGATCATTTCCTTTTCGACGTCAGCCATCAAGCATACGTGCACAAACTTCTCACTGGACGTCGGGACTTGTTTCACACCATCCGTACTCCGGGCGGTTTGAACGGATTTATGCTGCGCACGGAGAGCGAACATGACTGCTACGGCGCGGGACATGCAGGTACGGCGCTTTCCGCGGCACTAGGGATGGCGGTGGCGCGAGATAAGCAGGGTGGTAGAGAGCATGTGGTTGCACTGGCGGGAGACGCGGCGTTCACCTGCGGAATCACCTTCGAAGCGCTGAACAATGTGGCGCATCACACCAAGAAATTGCTGGTGATTCTGAATGACAACGAGTGGTCAATTGACAAGAACGTCGGGGCGATTGCGGCGTATTTCAACAAGCTGGTTACCAATCCGAATTTTGATTCACTCCACGAGCGCGCGGGGAAGTTGGTTAAGAAGCTTGCCGGATCCGGCGCTTTTCGCATGGCGCAGCGGGCAGAAGCTTCCGCCAAGGGCATTTTGTGGCCAAGCCTGATTTTCGAGGAACTGGGTCTGAAGTATTACGGGCCCGTGGATGGCCACGATATTCCCACGCTGATTCACACGCTGGAATTTCTGAAGCGCCAGGATCGGCCATTGCTTCTGCACGTGCTTACGACCAAAGGCCAAGGATTCGAGCCGGCGCTGCAGAGGCAGAAAAAATTTCATGGGCTTGGGCCGTACGATCCAGAAACAGGTGAGACGCGTCCAGCAGGGCGAGCCACGTATTCGGAAGTTTTCGCGGACACGCTAACGAAGCTGGCCAGCGACAATTCGAACGTCGTTGCGATTACGGCGGCAATGCCCAATGGCACGGGGCTGGATCGGTTTCAGGAGAAGCATCCAGACAAGTATTTTGATGTGGGGATTGCGGAAGAACACGCAGTGCTCTTCGCTGCGGGCCTGGCTGCCAAAGGAATGAAACCGTTTGTCGCGATTTATTCCACTTTTTTGCAGCGTGCTTTTGATCCGGTTGTCCATGACGTGTGTCTCCAGAATTTGCCGGTGGTTTTCTGCATGGATCGTGGCAGCCTGTCTGGCGACGATGGTCCGACGCATCATGGTCTATTTGACATCAGCTACCTGCGCGGGATTCCCAACATCGTGCATATGGTTCCCAAGGATGAAGACGAGTTAACGGACATGCTGTACACGGCGATGCTGCACGATGGTCCGATTGCGATTCGTTATCCGCGCGGCGCGGTTCGTGGCGTAACGATCAAGCCAAGTCCGGCGATCATTCCCATCGGAAAGGCCGAAATTTTGCAGCGCGCCGAGGACGATCGAGTGGCTATTTTTTCCTTGGGTACGATGCTTCCCATGGCGGAAGAAATCGCAGAAGAATTGGAAAAAGAAGGCATCAGCGCAGCAATTATCAATGCGCGGTTCACCAAGCCACTAGACTCGGCCATGATTGAATACTTTGCTCATAAAGTGGACGTGATGCTCACCCTCGAAGATCACGCGTTGATGGGCGGGTTCGGCAGCGCGGTGTTAGAAGAACTCAGTAACCTGCGAATCGCGACACCGGTCGAAAGGATCGGGTGGCCCGACCAGTTCATCGAGCACGGCAAGCCTGACGATCTGCGCGCGAAATACGGGCTTACCGCTAGCGCAGCACTTGAAAAATTGCGGCCGCACCTGCAGTTCGCTGCGCCGGTTAAAGCCCCAAGTTCCCGAGGCAAGACTCCCATCCCGTTTCGTTCCCGCTAAGACGCTTTCCGGCGTTTACTAACCCGTTTACCAGCCGCGGCGCTTGGTACCTATCATCGAAATTTACGATTAGATAAGTTGGAGTTTTGCATTCTTAGGATGTACCATCCGAGGCAGGAGACCTCCGTGCCAAAATCGCGTTTTAGCCTCTACATAATCGTTATTGCTCTGTTAGCTGTGTCGCTGTCTTGCAGGCCGCTGGCCGCCGATAACGTCCCCGAGATTGTAGATAGTCAGGCTTTCTTCCTCGCCCACATCGCCCCGCCGGCTGGCTCGGATGCCAGTAAGTTTGCCGCGTCGGTAGATAAGCTGCTATCGCAGATGTCGCTGAAAGAAAAAGTCGGTCAGATGACGCAACTCGGCATCGGAATGATTACTGATGGCCAGGATAAAGATATACGGATTAATCCGGACAAGTTGCACAAGGCGATTGTGGAGTACGGCGCCGGATCGATCCTGAACGTCAAGGACCAG
>DASXBH010000139.1:0-3323 GCA_036491775.1 Candidatus Acidiferrum sp. | reverse complement strand
TACCTTGTCGATCGCATCGGTAAGTTCGAACGCTGCCGCCTGCTTCAGCAGAAAGGCGCATGCTCCCGCGCGCAGTGCCTCTCCCACCATGTCGGGATCTTCATTCATCGTCATCACCACAATCTTTACCTTCGGCATTCGCTGCTTCAATTGTCTCGACGCATCCAGTCCGTTCAACAGCGGCATCGCGATGTCCAGCACAATCACGTCTGGCTTCAATTTCTCCGCCGCATCCAGCAGTGCACGCCCGTCCGATACCGTTCCCACCACTTCGTACCGCGGCTCCAGCACTTTCTTCAGCGCATCAATCAACATCTTGTGGTCGTCGGCTAGCAATACTCTCGTTTTTTTCATACTGAGCCTCCTGCTACCTGCGTTCGTTTCAGTGGCTCTGCCTCGTTAGCCACCTCAAGCGGCACTTCCGCCACGATCTCTGTCCCCTCATCAATCGCCGACCTTACTGACAAGCGCCCTTTCACCAATCGAAGTCGTTCTCGCATCCCCACTAATCCGATCCCTGCATTTTCTTGCATGCCGTCCGGATCAAATCCTTTGCCTGCGTCCGCCACTCGCAGCGTCAACCCGTTTGCATCCCCAGCCAATCCCACCTCCGCATAAGAACTGCCGCTGTGCTTTAGCACGTTGCCGAGCGCTTCCTGCGTGACCCGAAACAGGCACAGCGCCACATCTTTGGGTATCTCTCGCGGACACTCTGCTTCACTGAAATACACTCGAATCTTGTACTTGTCACTAATTTCTTTGCACAAGCCCTTGATCGCCGGTACTAGCCCAACATGCTCCAATTTACTCGAATGCAGTTGATGCGACAGGGTGTGAATGTCCGTCGACATTTCCTTCACGCCTCGCAGCAACTCCGTAATGTGTTTCTTATCCTCCACATCCGAATCCGGCAAATTCTTCCAAAGCTGCCCCAGCCCAACTCCCAGCAACGCCATCCGCTGGCTGAAATCATCATGCAGCTCTCGCGCGATTCGCGCTCGCTCTTCCTCCTGCGCCCCAATCAGCCGTCCGCTCAGCTCATGCAGCGACTCTTCCGAATTCTTGCGCTCCGTAATGTCTACGCACGAGCCCACATATCCACAAAACGTTCCATCCGCCTCAAATCGCGGCGTTCCAAAATCCACCACCCACCGGTACTCTCCGTCAAACCGGCGTAGCCGGTATTCCATTTCAAACGTCTCTCGCGCGTCGAACGCCTCCCAATATGTCTTCAGGCGGCGTTCCATATCCTCTGCGTGCACGCCTTCCAGCCAGCCGCTTCTCAATTCCTGTTCCAGGGTTCGACTCGTAAATGCCAGCCATCCTTGATTGAAGAACGTGCACTGTTTGTCTGTGCCAGACATCCAGATCATCACCGGAGCGTTGTCCGCAACACTGCGAAAACGCTCTTCACTCTCGCGTATCGCTACTTCTGCCTTTCGCCGCTCGGTTACATCCCGAATGATCACCGTAAACAATATTTTCCCCGAAATGTTGCTGTGTGAAATCGATGCTTCAATTGGGAACTCTTCACCGTTCGCCTTCAGTGCCAACAACGTTCCCA
This sequence comes from Candidatus Acidiferrum sp., assembly GCA_036491775.1. Taxonomy (GTDB): domain Bacteria; phylum Acidobacteriota; class Terriglobia; order Acidiferrales; family UBA7541; genus Acidiferrum. The sequence continues at coordinate 1,759 of DASXBH010000139.1, read as the reverse complement.
GCTCCCCCATCGCGCGGCTGCTGTGGCCGTCCGCGCCGAAGTTGCGAATATCCGCACCGTGCCTGCCTTCCGGAATGAACCGCTCCAGCTCTCTTCCTATCGCCTCCTCTCGCGCACACCCGAACATCTTTTCCGCCGCGGGATTAAACAACACAATCTTTTGCTCCTCATTAATCGCGATGATCGCGTCCATCGCCGATTCGACAATCGCGCTTATCCGGTCGCGGCTCTCGTCTAACTGCGCTTGCAGTTCCTTTCGCGTCGTGATGTCTATCGCCGTCCCCAACATCCGAATCGGCTGGCCCTTAGCCGAATATTGAAATGCTCCCTTCGCCGCCACCCATCGCACTGTTCCATCCGGCCACACCACGCGGAACTCTACCGCGTACAACCCATGGCTTTTCCTCGCTTCCGCCTCCGCTGCCGCAACTTTCTCCAGATCCGCTTCGTGCACGAAGCGACGGAAGCCTTCCACGCTTCCCACATACGATTCTGCATCCATTCCAAAACTTGTCTTCAGATCCCCGAACCAGGTAACTCTTCCACTCTTAACGTCCCAGTCCCAGCCCGCTGCTTTTCCCGATTCCATCGCCAGATGCAGACGTCCGTTGGCCATGCTCAAATGCGCAGCCAGCTCGCGCTTCGCCAAATACTCTTCCAAAAACGCCGCACTCGCTAAACACACCATCGCCGCGATCGCCACCAGAATCCGGAAGGTCCGCATCCCCGCTGGTCCATTGCTCCGCGAAAGTTCCCAAACCACCGGAATCGCGATGGCCGCCACCACCAGCATTGCCCACGCCGACCCCTTCAGCCCTTCCTCGCTCCTCGCTCGACTCCCCCTTACTTCGGGCACTTCCCCTCGTCGCGCTCGCAGCGGGATCCACACGAACCAGCACACCGCTGCCGTCAGTCCCACTCCATACAGTCTTCCGTTTACATACCCCCCAGAATCAATCGCCAGATTGGCCGCTACCAAACTCAACGCATACAGCATGGACGCGCCCAGCAAGTGCAGGTAAATCTTGTTCCATGTGCCGGAAACTCGCAGGCTTAATACCCCAATGGCCAATATCAGCGACCAGTTTTCTAGTGGGTACAGAATGTCAAAACGCAGCGCGTAACTCATCGCATCGGGAAACAATTGATACGGAAAAACCGCGTACACATACAGAAAACTCCAGAACGTCACCAGTAACACCGCGTTCAGTACGATTGGATACAACTTGCGCGGTGTTTGACTCCGGTTTGGCAGCGTAGCCACTGCCGCCATCAGCAGCACGATATGCAAAAACAGCACGCCATCCGCTATCGAATTGTCGGGAACGTCGGTCTGCAGGTAAAACCGGTAATACAGGAATATCCACTGGTCCAGCGTCCACAGCCCATATCCCATCGCCAGAAATACCCAGAATGGCCGGTTCCCCAGCGTGTTCTCTGCCGCGTTCCGTATCGCTAGCCCGGTCGCCATGGCCAGCAGCAAAAAATAGAGAACTCCGTTGTAATTCAGCACTGCGGAGTCGGGTCCCACTGCCAGCGACGCCACCGTCCTCACGACCACCAATCCAACCAGGATCGTTGGCCATAGACGAACCTTTTCCCACGTCTCGGGCTTCACTAAAAATCGCGTTCTCATGCTGCCGCCTGTTCCTGCTTCCAACGTTCGGCAGCATCAATCCCAGAATTTTCTTTGGTTAGCCGCTCCTCGAAACCATCAAGTACAGCGTCGCACCCTTGATCTGCAAAGGCGCAATCCTTA
>DASXBH010000138.1:0-10309 GCA_036491775.1 Candidatus Acidiferrum sp. | reverse complement strand
TCAGAAGGTGTGAGTAACGCGACATTTCAATACGGACTGGAGATTGCCAGTGAAGCCCAGGTAAAGTTCTCAGGTGTATTGTGCGGCCGAGCTACCTGGAAAGATGGCGTACCCGTCTTCGTGAATGGCGGCATAGGCGCTTTGCAAGACTGGCTGGCGGAGCAGGGAATTGAAAACATTCAGAACGTAAATAAACGCCTCGGCAGTGCCACACCCTGGTTTTCCTTTCTCAACCAGTCGACAGGAGCGTAAGAACTCGGCATGTTCCTTTGTGTCAGCCTCAATCCGGCCGTGGATAAACGAATCACGCTTCGCGATCTGCAGCTTGGCCGTGTGAATCGTGCTTTGAACTCGATTGCGGCGCCCGGTGGTAAAGCAGCGCACGTGGCCATGGTCTTGCGCACACTGGGTGCGGAGCCGATCTGGGTGGGGTTCGTAGGCGGGGCGAGCGGAATTAGCATGCTGGACGGATTACGCGGAATGTCGATTTGCGCCGAAGCGGTTAACATTGGCGGCAGCACCCGGACAAATCTGGAACTGGTCGATGATAAGGGTGTGACAGAGGTTCTTGAACCGGGGCCCCATGTAGCTATTTCTGAGCGGCAGCGCTTTGAAGACAAGTTACGCGAGATTTTGGCTAAATCGCCGGCGTCCACTGTGATTTTCTCAGGAAGTTTGCCACCGGGTGTTCCAGTTGATTTTTATTGCAGACTGGTAACCCTGACACACGAATACGGCGGACGTGCATTCGTGGATAGCAGTGGTGAGGCGTTCAAGATGGCGTTGCAAGCGCAACCTGAATTCGTTAAACCCAATCAGGAAGAAGCCGAGTCTTGGAGGGGCAGCACCATTGATGGAATTCGTTCCGCCGCCGTCACGCTGAACGCCATGCTGGATGCGGGCGCTTGCGCGGGCGCACTCAGTCTGGGTGCGGATGGATTGATTTTCCGGCCATCGAAGCAACAGCACGACACTTTTTTCGCGAGTGGCCCGGAATTGTCAGTAAAGTCGTCGGTGGGCAGCGGTGATGCGACTCTGGCGGGCTTCGCTTTTGCGGGCCAACAGGGATTACCTCCGATGGAGGCGGTGCGTCTTGCGGCAGCGTGCGGCGCGGCCAACTGTCTGGCGGAAGGCCCTGGGCTGGCGCGAGCTGTGGACATCGAGCGATTGAAACGTGAGATTCATGTGGAAGTGCTGCAGTAGTTGCGGAGGAAGGTCAGGAGTTTTCGCGAATGTTGAGTGAAGAGCGTCGCCGAGAAATTTTGGAAATGCTCCGGAACGATGGGCGCGTGTTGGTGCGTGAGCTCTCCAAGCATTTTCGAACTTCGCAGATCACCATCCGCAAAGATTTGGAGTACCTGCACCATGATGGGCAGCTCGAGAGAACGCATGGCGGCGCGCTTCAAAAGGAAACAGGCGCACTTCGGGACAGCCCGCTCGAAGAGAAAGCTCGCCAGCATCGTCACGAGAAAATGCGAATTGCTGCCGCGGCTGCGCAGAAAATCCACAAAGGGCAGGTGATTATTCTCGATTCAGGTACCACGACAACAGCCATTGCACGATCCTGTAGAGAGATAAAAAATCTTACGATCATCACCAACGCTACAAATATAGCGGCGGAACTGGCGGATTCTCCCGTGGAAGTGATTCTGACCGGCGGAGTGTTACGCCAGAATTCCTATTCGTTGGTTGGGCCGCTTGCCGAGGAGTCGCTGCGAAAGCTGAGTGCCGATGTGCTTTTTCTTGGGGTGGACGGTTTCGATGTTCGCTATGGTCTGACCACCCCCAATTTGTTGGAGGCGCGGGTGAACCGGGCGATGGCCGAATCCGCTCGTCGGACTGTGGTAGTTTGCGACTCTAGTAAATTTGGCCGGCGCAGTTTGTCCCTGATCATGCCGGCCTCATCAGTCCACGAAGCGATTACCGACAAGAATATTTCCAAGCGTGACCTTAAGGCCCTTCGTGAAGCAGACATCGAAGTAACCCTCGTTTAAGGCGAGCAAACCAGCAATCGAGAGAATACTCATGTCAACGAACGAAATAACTCAGCAGCCATCGGAAACGTGGAATGAAATTCTGTCGCAGGGACACGTGTGGCTAGCGACTCTGCAGGAACTGAAGCAAAGCACGGTGCCAGATGGAATTCTGAGAGCCAGCGGCACATCGCGGTCTTGGCTTTTTGTTGGCTGCGGTACCAGTTTTTATCTGGCGGAAGCGGCAGCAACTTCATGGACGTTGCTGACCGGCGAGCCGGCTCGGGCCATCCCCGCCTCCGAGATCCTGCTCTACCCTGGGCTGAGTCATCGGGGTGAGGCGGATGTGCACGCGGTGGTGATTTCGCGTTCCGGTCGCACTTCAGAGGCAGTTCGCGCAGCAAGCGCCTTAAAGCACGATTTACACATATCGACTTTCGGGATGACCTGCGCCCAGCAAAGCCCTCTGGAAGCCGTCTGTGATGCGACCATCGTTTTGCGGGCCGCGGATGAAAAGAGCACGGTCATGACGCGCTCGTTCACCAGCATGCTGATCAGTCTGCAATACCTGGCTGCGCGACACTGCGGAAATGACTTGTTCGTGCAATCGTTGCGAGAAATGGCCGAGCAGTTTTCTGAGAATATCCCATCGTTGGCAGAAGAAATCGAATCGTTTGTGCGAAAGACTGTTTTTGACGATTACATATTTCTGGGACAAGGCCCATTCCATGCTATCGCCCGCGAAGCAGCGCTCAAGGTAATGGAAATGTCTTGCTCGTACAGCCAATTTTTCCATGCATTGGAATTTCGGCACGGTCCGAAAGCCATTGTGAGCCCGCAAACTTGCCTAACGTTTTTCCTGAGTGAAACCGCGCAGCAGACCGAGAAAGAAGTCTTGCAGGAGATGAAGGAGCTTGGTGGCGTTGTCGTGGCTGTTTGCAACCACGCGGACGCCAGCATCCGTCGTTGTAGTGACCTATTGGTGGAACTGAACTTGCCCGGGAATGAGTTGGCCTTACTCGCCCCTTACACTGTGCCCGCGCAACTGTTGGGTTTCTTCACCGGCCGGAACAAGGGACTGAATCCGGATCAGCCAAAGAATCTTACCCGTGTTGTGATTCTCGATTAGCAACGATAGGAGAACTTTGTGGCATCGTTTGATGTCAGCGTAATTGGCGAACTGAATCTCGATCTAATTTTGTACGGGCTTCCTGAGGCTCTGGTGCTGGAGCGCGAACATCTCGCAAAAGACTTGAGCATTACCTTGGGAAGTTCGTCCGCGATTTTTGGGCATAACCTGGCGCTGCTCGGCAATAAAGTGGCGTTCAGTTCGTGCATTGGCGACGACCCTTTTGGCGAGATTTGCGTACAACGACTCTCCGCGAGTGGTGTCGACATGTCGCATGTGCGCAGAATGAAAGCGAAGACTACTGGTTTGACAGTCATTCTGCCGCAGCGCAAAGAGCGCTATATCCTTACCTATCCCGGCACCATGTATGATATGTCGCAACGTGAATTGGATCTAAGTTACGTTTTCAATGCCAAGCATCTGCATGTCTCTTCTTATTTTCTGCAAAAAGGATTGCGTCCACACTTTATCGAAATCTTCCGCAAGGCCAAGGACGCCGGGCTCACCACTTCTCTGGACACGAACGATGATCCCGAAGGCCGCTGGAGCGGCGACATTCAATTGCTGTTGCGATATGTAGATATTCTTCTGCCCAACGAGCGCGAATTGTGCAAGCTTGCGCAAACCGATGATCCCGTTAAAGCCGCTGACGTGCTGGCCCAGAAGGTTTCCGTCGTGGTCATCAAGCGTGGATCACAGGGAGCAGTCGTGCGCGCTGGGAAAGATAAATACGCAGCGTTTCCTCCGGTGGTGGATGTGATAGATCCAGTTGGCGCGGGTGACACATTCGATGCTGGATTTATTCACCAATTTATTCGCGGGGCGAAGCTGGAAGACTGCCTGAAATTTGCGAATATTGCCGGAGCGCTTTCTGTCACTCGCGCAGGTGGAACGGAAGCATTTCGCGACGCTGCTCATCGCGACGCCTTTTTGCGTAAGCATGCGGCTGGCATCGGTTCTGCTGGTGCGGGCAATTCTGCGAAGCCGCGCTAGCTAGATCATGGAACAGGATCAGCTTCGATCAACAGGTTGTCCTTGAACGATACGTCCAACTTCCCCATCGGGCCCGTTACGGTGCCGAGGTCTTTGTGGTGCACGTAATCGGTTACGCGGAAAGTCTTAGCAGGTAGCCCGCGCAACTCAACCGTTCCGCTCCACGTTGATCTCTGAGGCGGCGGCTGGATTTTAGCGCTCTTATTTTTTTCAGGGGCGTAGAAGGCGTAGTAATAGTCACCATTCTTCTCGATCGCATAGGCTTCCGGAACATCGAAGCCGTACACATACAGATCGAGAAAGTTTCCCTTTGAAAGCAGTTTGTCGTTGTACAGACTGATCCACTCTTTCCAATGAGCATTCTTCGCATCGGTCAAATAAGCGTTCTTGAATTTCGGGCCATAGTCCGGCCATGTGAATTTCGTACCTAATACTCCGCCGGTACCCAAGGTGGATGCGAAATCATCGCCAGTGTCCTGCTCATTGTCACTCGATGCGCCGGAGATTCGCGTTAGCTCCACGTGATCTCCGTAAACCGCGGCGCGAGGGCCAAGCAGCGCTTTATACATCTTGACGCGGCGACGAACTTGAATCGATCCGACCGGATCGGCGGTGACCGCCTGATCCATGTACCGCAGCCATGCAAGATTCGGCGGCGTACCGCAGGGGCAACTTTGCGTGACGCTTTCCGGCTTAAGCGCGCGCGTGGTCTCAAAGATAGTCTTGTACACGTCGGCCATGGCGTAAACGGAATCATAGGGCGACTTGTGATGATGTTTCGGGTTGTAGCACAGCGGCGTGGACCAGATGTTGTCCAGTTTGTGCCCGTCAAATCCCCAGTCTCGGATGAACCGTTCGGTCAGTTGTTTGTAGTACGTCTGCACCCCCGGCACGGCAGGGCAAAGTGTCGCTAAGTTACGCGCCATTCTTGCCGGCTTTCCTTGTTTGTCGAGAATCAACCAGTCCGGATGCGCCTTCAGAATGTCGGATACCACATACTTCCGGCCACCGTAACCGTAGTGGCCATCTTCCACGCCGAGGGGAAGCCACCAAAGTTGCATCTTAATACCCTGGTTGTGAAATTCCCGAACCATGTCCTGCATAGCGACGCCGGCAAACGCAGGATAGTGACCCTGCCAGTCTCCATAGTTATTGAACCAGCCGTCATCCAGGGTCGCCCAGTGAATGTCCAATTCCTTCAGCTTCGGAATCGTGTCGAGCATCTGTTTCGGTGTGACTCCAAATTCGTAACCCCATCCGCACCAGCTCACTTTATAGTCCTCGTCGTTGTCCGTTGTTCTCTTTAAGCCTTCTTTGTCGACGACGCTTGACCATAAACTCAGCGGCTCGTAAAAATCGCCGCGGTAAATAGTCAGGAAAGTACGCGGACTGGAAAATACGTCACCCGGCTTCAAAATTGTGTTGGCGGCAATTTTCACGCCAGCCTCAACTTCCCCATTGGTCGTAGTTCGCACCGGAATCGAAAGCGTAAACGGGACTGTTTCCACGTGGCCGATCGCCTCGCCAACATCGCGAGACCAAAACGCTACAACCGGAATACCGCCACCGACGGCGCCCAAATCACCCTTCACCGGCACTGGCGCTCCAAACGGATTCTCTTGAGAGAACTTGGCGGGCATCAGGAAGGTCTCGTCTTTGCCCCAGTTGAGGCTTGAACCCTGAAATGTCCACAACGGTCCGCGGCCTTTATCCACAGAGAGTGCTGCGAAACCGTGGCGTTGCAGCATTACGGAATCCAGCGACACATCGGAATTTCCCTCGTTCCGTATAGTCACGGAGAGCAATGCGAGATTGGGGAAGTCGTCGTAGACCTCTAGCGTCAACGTTTCGGCCAGAGAAGTGCCGGCAACTTTCCCCTGCACCACAATTTGTTTGCCTAGCGTTCCAAGCTTCCCAGTGGTCGCACGCGTTTCGGCGTGCGAGAAATCGAGAACCAAGCCCGGATAGTCTTTTTTTCCTATCGTCAGTAGCTGGGCTGCGTCGTTGGACTGCGTCTCCAACGTGGTTGCGGTGCCTTGAACTCGGCGTGACGCGCTCAGGGCTCCTGATGGCGTGAGAAGGAAGGTGGTAGAGGCGGTTTGTGCAGTGATGTTTTCTGGTGAGACTTTCACTTCAACAATCGATTGCGCTGGTTTCGCGGATGTATCTTTGGCTGCTTCTTTTTTCTCGCAGCCGTTTATCGCCATGCTTCCTGCAGCGATCAAGGCGATGGCCCACAATCTTTGCATCGGCTGTCGGATTTGGTTTGTCCCTTGCATGTCAGAACGATTTGCACGCATCTCAGTGGGATCCTTTGAACTGCGCAAAAACTTTGTCAGCGTTCTTATGGTAGACCTTCTCCAGCACTACATTGGGGAGCTCCAAGCCGTAGATCTCCCAGCGACCCTGCCCGGGATATCCCCAGTATGGGAAATATTCATCGGCCGTTTCGAGCCACCGAAAATAATTGGCGTACATGGCCTCTTCAGGTTCGCTGTCTGTGCCGAAGAGAATTCGATCCTGATAATCTTCAAAGAATTTGCGCGAACGTCGTGGTTGTCGGCCCAATTCAGCTTCGCGAGCGCCCAGTTCTACATACATGTTCGGATATTTGTCGAGCCATGCGGAAACTGAGTCCAGATTTTCTGGCCAGTTCGCTACGTGTAGTGCGATGAACGTGGTGTGCGGATGCTTTTCGAACACGCGATTGCGCTCAGCTAGCAGAGTTTCTTTGGAAGGGAATTGCGATCCATAAAAACTCCAAGTGGGATTCGAAACCAATTCCTCGTAGCGCTCATTGTGCGCGTCGATGGGAGTGAAAAATGCTTCGGGATCCGTGGAATGGATCGCAACGGGGATGCCAAGGCGCCCACACTCTTCCCAAACAGGATCAAGCCTCGGGTCGTCAATGGCGATAAGCTTTCCAGAACGATCTCGTACTCCTAAACCAAGATCTTTTAGAACTTTCAGGCCCCGCGCACCACGGCGGACAGCGTCATCTAGCTGCGTCACCATCTCGGCGCTGAAGTTGGGATCGTCGATTTTGCTCCAGTCGTATTGGGCGAACACGATGAATCGATCCGGATAGGGTTTCACCATTTTATCCAAGACGCTCTGTAACTTCTCTCCCCACATTCCGGTGAGGATCACGATCTTCTTGACATTGGCGCGATCCATGCGACGCACCACCTCGGCGGGAGCAATTTCTTCGCCATGAACGCCGCCGGGATCGTTCACATGGTTGTGTATGTCGATCACCGGAAACCTGGCGCGCGGAGTTTCATGAAGTGCGGTGTGCAACATCGGTTTTGGATCAAAGTCTTTCAGCAGCAGGGTCATGTGCTTGGCCGCATCCGGGTCCTGACTGTATTTGATCTCCTGCTGGGGCTGAGCGTCTGCCTTTTGCGTTGTGTCTTGCGCCCACAGGTTGTGGGTGCTCAGGATGAAGGTCGAAAAAATAAGAGCGCCCAAGGCAATGCACTTAGTTTGATGGTTGAACGAATTTGCGTTGGAACTGAGCATGCGATGCCATCCTGTCCTCGGGCTACACGAGGCTTTGCAACAGACCGATTCAGTGTTCGTCAAGAGTGTACTTGCAAACGAAAGAAAAAGGAATGAAAAGAAGTAAATCGAAACATGTGGAATCTGCAGGAGGTTTAGAGCGGTGCGATGAAAGATTGAGGTGGGCGATGTTGAGGAAGAGCCAAGCTTCGTGGTTGCCTAAAACTCGGTTCGGTATTCATTATGAGAGCGGAAGTCTGGTATCAGTTGATCGGGTCTCGCTGGGCGCACAATTTTGAACGGTACTACGCGGCGAAGACCCGACGATTCCTCAATTACTAAAAAGAGAAACCCGCGCGGCGGTCGCCTTAGCTCATGCGCAGATGACCCGCTGAACGTGGCAGGATACCGATCGTGAATAAAAACAAAACCCGTAAATACTCTAACTTTGCGTGCGAAACGTCTTTTTACCCGCCCCGACGGTCAGTTAGGGGATTCGGAAGAGTCGTCGTTGAGTGGTCCGTAAGACTCGATATCAACACCTTCGATAGGAGGGCCGCCGCCGGTTTCTTTGTCACGCTTTTCCAGTTTTTTTTGCTCGCGGCGGGCAGCCTTTTCGCGTGCTTTTTCTTGTCTCTTCATTTCTTTTTGGCGTTTCTGAAATGTAATGGCCATTTTTTAGTCTCCTTTAAACATGGCACGATAGTGATCCTGAATCAGGTACGGCAATTACCAACGCGGTTCGCGGGGCTGCCGAGCGGCTTCACGATAATCTTCGTTGGAAAATCTTTCGCGGCTGCCACCGCCATTGCGATTCCCACCGCCACTGTTGCCGCCGCGGGGTGCTGGCGCTGCGGATTTCGGACGGGCTTCGTTGACTTTCAAGCTGCGTCCGCCCATTTCCTTGCCGTTCAAAGCGGCGACAGCCTTGTCAGCTTCGTCGTCATTGGGCATTTCCACGAAAGCAAACCCGCGAGCTCTGCCCGTCTCGCGATCGGTTACCACGCGAGCACGGGTAACTTGCCCGAATGGATTGAATAGAGCCAGTAAATCTGCTTCGGTGGTTTGAAAACTCATATTGCCTACAAATAAGCTCTTCACTTTAATTCTCCTCAACTCTCTGCGCCGCCGAAGGTATTGCGTGATCCCGCGGTCAGCCTCGCAACTCTTAGAAACCCTTTACGATGACCCGTGAACGAAGGTTCGGAAGCGGCTCGACCGTGACGGATGACGCAACTTGCGCAACGCTTTCGCCTCGATCTGACGAATGCGTTCGCGGGTCACAGCAAAAACCTGGCCCACTTCTTCAAGAGTGTGTTCGTTGCCATCGTCCAGCCCGAAGCGCATTTTGATGATGCGTTCTTCGCGCGGAGTAAGAGTTCTGAGCATGGAAGCAATTTGATCCTTCAAGTTCAGATTGATCGCGGCATCAGAGGGAGACAAAACTGCTTTATCTTCGATGAAATCGCCTAGATGCGAGTCGCCTTCCTCACCAATTGGCGTTTCAAAGGACATCGGAACTTGAGCAATTTTTTTGGTCTTGCGGACGGCGTCGACCGGTACATCCATGCGCTTGGCGATTTCTTCGGAAGTCGGTTCGCGACCGAGTTCCTGCACAAGTTGCCGGCTGGTCCGAACCTGCTTGTTGATCGTTTCGATCATGTGTACGGGAACGCGAATGGTACGAGCTTGGTCAGCAATAGCACGGGTGATGGCCTGACGAATCCACCAAGTCGCATACGTCGAGAATTTGTAACCCCGGCGCCATTCAAACTTGTCGGTGCCTCGCATGAGGCCGATGTTGCCTTCCTGAATGAGGTCGAGGAATTGCAAACCGCGATTGGTGTAACGCTTGGCGATGGATACAACCAGGCGGAGGTTGGCTTCGGTCAATTCGCTTTTGGCTTGTTGCGCTTCCGCTTCGCCTCGCAGGATCAGCGTAAGAGCGCGCTTCATGTTGGCGCGGCCAACTTCGCTGGATTCGTCGATTTCTTTCAGACGCGCGCGGCAAATTTTCAGTTCCTTGCGCAACTCCTGGGCAGCATCGCCACGAGCCGTCGCTGCGCGGCGTTCGAGCCGGGTAGCCTCGCGTTCCAAACCGTTAAGGCGTTCCACGGAATGGCGGAGAATTTCAATCAGCCGTTTCTTCTCTCGCTCCTTAAATTCCAGGGAGCGTACCAGCAAAGACATCTCTACCCGAGTGCGGGAGAGACGGTACTTGGCACGACGATGCGCACGTTTGTTGGAAGCTTCCGTGCTTTCCAGTTTGGCGAGTTGCTTGTTCGCTAGATCGTGTAACTTTTCAATGTTGTCGATGACGCGAAGAGTGTGGCGAGCCTTCTCTTCTACCTTTTCTTCAGCAAGTTCTTCTTCGTCGATCTGGATAATTTCCTTAATGGGGCGCGTACCGCTTCGCAGATCAGCGCCGACGGAGATCAGTTCCTTGAGGATCAGCGGCGAGCGCGAAATTGTTTTGAGCACGCGAAGATGCCCGCGTTCCAGCCGCTTGGCGAGAGCCACTTCGTGTTCGCGAGTAAGCAGCGGCACGATACCCATTTCGCGAAGATAGACGCGGACGGGATCGCTGGTCTTTTCGGGTATCAATGTGGCTTGATCGATTTCGCCATCTTCACTGGGCGAAATCTCGATCGCTTCGCGCACTCCTACTTGTTCCGCAACTTCAATGGCGGCGCGTGCCGTCTTGGCGACGGAG
>DASXBH010000137.1:0-4562 GCA_036491775.1 Candidatus Acidiferrum sp. | reverse complement strand
CCGGGAAAGAAACTGCCCGAGTTCCTCCATCTCTCGATTCACCGCTATCCGCAGCGCCAGAAACGTTTTTGTTGCGGGATGCAGTCTCTGCCTTCCCCACTGCTTCCGGGCGCCTGCCACAACCGTTGCCAGGTGCGCTGTGTCCCGTATCGGACGCGCTTTCACGATCGACCTGGCGATCCTTCTGGAATCGTGCTCTTCAGCTTCCTTGTAGAGCAGGTCGGCTATCTCTTTCTCCGACCACCGATTCACAATTTCGTCTGCAGTGAGCTCATCTTCCGCCACTTCCCCGCTGCTCATCCGCATATCCAATGGCCCCGCCTCGCGAAACGAAAATCCACGTTCCGGGCGATCAAGTTGCATGCTCGAAACTCCCAAGTCGGCCAAGACCCCGTCCACCTTCGCTATCCCCAACTCTTGCACGGCCTCCGCAATCTTCGAGAACGGCGAGTGGACCAAATTCACGAAACTCCCAAAATCTCTGAGTCGCTCCTCCGCGATCCGCAGCGCCTGTGCGTCCCGGTCCAGGCTGATCAGTCGCCCGGTAGGCTTTTCCGTACCGGCCAACTCCAGCATTTTTGCCGCTATTCCCGCCGAGTGCCCCCCGGCTCCCAGCGTGGCGTCTACGTAAATCCCGTCTGGCTTTAGATCCAGCCATTCCAACACCTCGTCCAACAGTACCGGCGTATGTGGTGCGCCCAAATTCTTTGCCTAGCCCGCCCCGTCCCCTGCACCGCGTGTTGCCTAAATCCCCAGATCGCCCAACTCCTTGGCGTCTTCATCTGTGAACGGATCCTTCTCCATCTCGTCCACCGCCCTCGCGTCGCTGATCACTTCCAGGTAGTCCAGCGTCCCCAAAACGGCCACATCGCCCTTGGTTTGCGCCTTTTCCCTCAGCACCGATGGCAACAGCACTCGCCCCTGCCCATCCAACTCCACCGACTGCCCGAAATAGCTCGTTCTCATCAGAAACTTGCGTTTTGCCTTGTTTGTCGTGGGTAGCTTTGCTAGCTTGTCCTCAATCTCGCTCCAGACTTTCATGGGGTATATGCGAGCTGAGTCTCCCGTTGGGCTGGTGATATAAAATTGATCGCCGTACTCTTTCAGCGCCTCAAGAAACACTACCGGTATCTTCAGACGACCCTTCTCGTCGACCTTCGCCGGATAGTTTCCCCTCAATTTCATATGACCCAGTTTGCCGGAGGACCGCGTTGCCCACTTCGCCCACTGCCGTCTAGCCCGACCTACTCTCTCCTACCACTTCCCACTTCGCCCCACTTTTTGCCACTATAAGCGCTGGCGAAATCTTGTCAAGGGAATTCCGTACAAAGTGTGTAAAAAGTGTGGGAATTTATTTTCTACTTCAAATTCAATTTTCCATACGACTGACTGTGTTTCCTTCCGACCCACTCACCTATATGTTGCGGTGTACTTCCAAGACGACTTTTGCCCACCACAACTCGCTTGGTAGCGCCGTTTGTCAGCCCGCAACGTGCCAACTTGTCCCCGCCACCGGACCGCTTCTGCACCCTGCTCGCCTGTCTGGTTCTTCCACTAACACCCACTGACTGGCCGGGAAGCGACTTTTTCCTGTCCCGGCACCCTGCCCGAACTTTGCTCCCCGGTATTCACTTTTGCCCCGGCCTGTGATACCTTCTCGAAGTTCCCGGCGTCTTACGTTTTGAAATCGTACAAGGAGCTGCTCACCATGGAATGGACCACCCCTCAGCACGAAGAAATCGATCTGAACTGCGAAGTCAGCTCGTACGCCAACGCTGAACTCTAGTCTGTGCCGTAAAGCCCGCCTTTCGTCTCCCATGAGACTTGTGGCGGGCTGTTTTGTGTCCACGCAACTTGTTCCAACCACGTACTTTGCCGTAAGCTAGCGTCCCAGCTACCAAGGCTGACTTCATGCAAATCAAAATTCTGGGCTCCGCTGCGGGCGGCGGCTTTCCCCAATGGAACTGTGTCTGCCACAACTGCGCCGGTCTACGCGCCGGAACCCTGCAGTCGCGTTTGCGCACCCAAACACAAATCGCCTTCAATCCCGACGGCGAGCACTGGTTCCTGGTCGGCGCCTCCCCGGATCTCCGCTCTCAAATCGTCGCAACTCCTGAATTGGCACCTGACCCTCAGCGCCCCGGCCATTCCCCAATCGCCGGCGTTTTTCTTCCCTCAGCCGACGTGGATTCTGTGATGGGACTGCTGCATCTCCGGGAATTTCAATCCTTCTTTGTGTTTTCGACTCTGGGCGTGCAGAAAATCCTGAAAAACGAGAATCGTATTTTCAAGGTGCTGGATCGCGCCGATCCACCAGTTCAGTGGCAGACGCTTTCTGCAAAAGGGCGTTTGGGTTGTCACCTCTCCGATAGCCCCGGAGAATCGCCTACCTTTGTCTGCAATACCATCGCGCTCGGCGGCCACTATCCCGACTACGTGAGTGATGAACTGCGCCGCAACGCCTCGGCCGAAGACACTTGCGTCGGCTTCCTATTCGAACGGGGAGGCAAGAAAGTGTTCATTGCTCCTTCGCTTTCCGGTCGCACTTCCGAATGGACCAAGCTTGCCGCCTCCGCCGACTTGGTGCTGATCGACGGAACCTTCTGGTGCGACAACGAACTGCGCGAGACCGGACGCAGCGACAATTCCGCGCGCGAGCTCGGCCACCTGCCACTTTCCGGTCCCGACGGTCTGCTGGAGCAATATCCAAAAGATGCGGTGGGCCGCAAAATCCTGATTCACATCAACAACACGAACCCCATTCTCGACGAGCAATCCGCCGAGCATCACGCCGTGCTGGATGCTGGATTTGAAATCGCCTACGATGGCATTACCATCGACTTATGACCATCGTTGCCACCGAACGGCCGCTACTCAGTGAAGCGGAATTCATTGCGGGTTTCGAGGCTATCGGCGCGGAGCGTTACCATCACAAGCATCCGTTTCATCTGCTGATGCATGACGGCAAACTCACTCGCGGCCAACTGCAGGCCTGGGCTTTAAATCGCTACTATTATCAGGAACACATCCCGATCAAAGACGCGGCCATTCTGGCGCGCAGCGAAGATCCGGCGTTTCGTCTCGCCTGGCGCAAACGCATCCTCGATCACGATGGCGATGGCACCAAACCCGGCGGCATCGAAAAGTGGCTGAAGCTGGTTGAAGCCACCGGCTTGCCACGCGAAAAAGCGATTCGCGGCGATGGCATTCTTCCAGCGACGCGGTTCGCCGTGCAGGCGTATGTCCAGCTTGTTTCGACGCGCTCGCATCTCGAAGCTGTCGCTTCGTCGCTCACCGAACTTTTTTCTCACAAACTTATCGCACTGCGCATGGATCGCATGCGCGAACACTACCCGTGGCTCGTTCCCGGGCTCGCGTATTTCCAAGGTCGCCTGACGCAAGCTCCCGAAGACGCCGAATTCGCGCTGGCTTATTGCGTGAAGCATGCACGCACCCGCGAGCAGCAAGATCTGGCGCACGCCGCTCTACGCGCCAAGTGCGATATTTTGTGGGCGCAACTCGACGCTCTTTATTTTTCTTATGTAAATCCCGGCTGGCCTCCTCCCGGCGCCTTCCAGCCCGTCAAGGAATCCGATGAAGCCTGAACTTTCCGGCAAGCCGCGGCTTGCTGCTGGAGTCCGACTGAACGAAAGCAACCAGCAACAACGCATGTTGTTGATGCCGGAGCGCGCGTTGCGGCTGAATGGACCAAGTTTGGAGATTGTGCAGCGCTGCGATGGGCACCACACCGTGCAGCAAATCGCGGAGGATTTGCACAAACTTTATGCCAAGGCGGAGCCGCAGCGCATCACCGACGATCTCCTCGGCTATCTAGCTCTTCTGCACGACCAGCGTGCCATCGACTTTTGATGTTTGGAGTTTGCGTGATGAATTCCTCCTCGACATATGAACGACCGCGCATCTAATTCACAGTGACCACCACTCCCACTCCGCTCGCACTCGTCGCCGAACTCACGCATCGCTGCCCGCTGCACTGCGTCTACTGCTCGAATCCGATCGAACTCGCCCATCGCGCGACGGAACTCTCGACAGATATCTGGACGCGGGTTTTCCAGGAAGCTGCATCGCTTGGTGTGCTGCAAGCTGATTTCACGGGTGGCGAACCGCTGGCGCGACCCGACATCATCGAACTGGTGCGTGCCGCTCGCGCCGCATCCCTCTACGTGAGCCTGATCACCAGCGGACTTCCGCTCGACGAAGCAAAACTTGCCGCACTGGTGGACGCTGGCCTGGATCATTTTCAACTTAGCTTTCAAGGCACGCGAGAAGATACCGCCGCGGATATTTCCGGCACGCGCTCGCACGCGCAAAAACTTCGCGTACTGGAATGGCTGAAGAAACATCGTATCGGTGTCACCCTGAATTTCGTAATTCACCGCCAGAATATTGATGAACTGGAAGAAATGTTGGCGCTGGTCGAAGCACATAAACCGGGCTGCGTGGAATTTGCCAGCGTACAGTATTACGGTTACGCACTCGCCAATCGCGACAACCTTCTGCCCACGCGCGACCAACTCAATCATTGCGTTGCATTGCTAAAA
>DASXBH010000136.1:0-10977 GCA_036491775.1 Candidatus Acidiferrum sp. | reverse complement strand
CCGCAGCGTGTGGTGGCCGGGTATGAGATTGATGAAGTGAAACAGACCGTCGGAATCCGTGGTGCTTGTGTGCTCGTCTTGCTCCTCGATACTGGTAAGCACCACTTGCGCGCCGCCAACCAGGCCTTGTCCTGGGTCTTTCACCACACCAACAACATCGCCGAAAGTGGACTGGCCACTCGCAGACGTTACGAAAAACGAAACGACAAGCAGCACGAAAGCTAACAGTGCTGCATCGAGTTTCGTGATAGTTGAAAAATATCGCGTCATGACACACCCCTAGCGTGTGGCGCATTTCTGCTGTTGGCTTGGAGACTGGCCCGATTCGCGTTAGTGGCCGCTGAAGGAGTCGGCGCAGACGATGACCGATGACGAATTTCGAAACTGCACTCTTGTCGGAAGAGAGCGAATTCCGAATCGCTGGCCTACTCTGTGGCGAGGACGTTAAGCGTTAGTTTGTGAAGAAGTCGTAAGGCTTTTGTGTCAAAAATCGAATGAGTTCCATTTGATTTCTTGAAGGATGGTGTCACAAAGCGCGCCGGTACTTCGTATCACCTATGAGCATCCGGCAGCACGGGAGGCATCTGTGTTCGAAGGCGTGATACAAAGGTTTGAACCCGCGCAGTCCACCATGCGAGACACCGGCGCAGCCCCCGCTTCCCTTTCCTCCCAGGCGTTCGATGAACTTTTTCTTTCGACGTATCCACGGCTTGTGGGCATATTGCGCCGCATGCTGGGCGATTCGGGACGCGCGGAGGAAATCGTCAGCGAAGCTTTTCTGAAGCTGCACAACACCAAGTTACCTCCGGCGGCGAAAGTGAATGTGGCTGGATGGCTGTATCGAACCGCCATGAATCTGGGCATCGACGAACTTCGCGCTCGGTCGCGGCATTTTCGTATCACTCAACAGGCTACAAACTCCAGCGCGTCCACGACACCCAACCATGCGGAAGATGGGTTGCAACTTTTGTTGCGCGTCGAACGCCAGCAACGCGTTCGGTTCGTGTTGGCAAAATTGAAGCCGGATTGGGCGCAGCTTTTGCTGCTTCGCGCTTCCGGTTATTCCTATAAGGAATTGGCGCAACATTTGGAATTGGCTCCCGCGTCGGTGGGCACCACGTTAATCCGCGCAGAAGCCGCGTTTGAGAAAATGTATCTCGAACTTTTTGGAAGTAAGGATTAGAGAGGCCCTATGACTTGCATACCTGAAGGCGTTCTTCGCGCCCATGTCGATCATGAGCTCGAGCCGGCTGAAGTTGCGTCGGTGGAAACACACCTGCGTGAGTGCAGCTCTTGCCGGGCGCTGGCGACGGAACTTTCCGCCGCGCGACTGCGCGTTGGCGAGCATTTGGGAGCGCTGGAAGAATCGCCACGCTCGCTCCGCGAAGACAATCCACAGATTGCGCTGTCGCGTTTCAAGGCCAACCTGCCACCGCGATCAGCGCAGGAGGCGCCCGCGGGTGAATCCTTGCGCGAAAGAATGTTTGCCGGTCAGCGGCGTTTCGCTTGGGCTGCTGCTATTGCTGCGGCGATTCTGCTGATGTCACTAGCTTTCCCGTCGGCGCGGAGTTTTGCGCAACGGTTGCTCTCCACGTTGCGCATCGAAAAAGTACAGACCGTTGCGTTGGACTTGTCGTCGTTAGATGGTATGCCAAGCAACGGCAAGGTCCAGGAAGCCATCAGCCAGATGATTTCCGATAACGTGGTCGTCACCACCAACGAAAAGCCTCTTCCCGCGTCGACAAAACAGGACGCCGCTTCGCTGGCCGGCTTTCCAGTTCGCCTGCCTGCCGCACGCACCGATGCGCCACAATTTCACGTGGAAGGCGCGCATGCTTTTCACATGACCGTCGATCGCGCGAGGCTGCAAGACATTCTCGACCAAGCGGGCCGCACGGATTTGATTCTGCCTGCGAGCCTGGATGGCGCTTCGGTGTCGGTGCAAATTCCGCGCTCCGTGGAAACCGCCTACGGCAATTGCCCGCAACATCAGCACAGCACCGGATCTTCTTCCTCTTCATCACAATCACAGCAGCCGGCACCGACTCCCGCGATTCCCAGCAACTGTGTTTTCTTCATGCAAGCACCCAGCCCGCTCGTGAATGTGCCCTCGGACCTAAACCTGCAGCAGCTTGCCGAAACCGCACTGCAATTTGTGGGTATGTCTCCCACGCAAGCCCGGCAGTTCTGCCAGACGGTGGACTGGCGCTCCACGCTGGTGCTGCCCATTCCCCCATCGGTGCGCTCCTATGAAACTGTGACCGTGGACGGCGTACAAGGCACACTGATGAATACCAGCAATCGGCGCGGTCCGGGCGGTAGCGGCACCGGCTACGCGCTGGTCTGGGTGAAGAACGGCATCATTTATGCGCTGTTTGGCTCCGGCGATTCCTCGGCAGCGGTACAATTGGCCAATTCGCTCGACTAGCACCTGGAGGACTTCTGCCTCTGCCCATTGCCGGCTCGCTCGCCATCGAAACGAACAATCTGCGCAAAGCATTTGGCAACAAGGTCGCGGTTCGCGGCCTTTCTTTGCAGGTGCGCCGCGGGGAAATTTTCGGTTTCCTTGGGCCTAATGGCGCCGGTAAAAGCACTTCGATCAAAATGCTTCTCGGGTTGGTTCAGCCCACGGGTGGCGATGCGAAGATTCTTGGCTGTCCCTATTCGTCGGTGGAAGTCCGCCGCAAAGTTGGTTTTCTGCCGGAGGATTTTCGATTTTACGATTGGCTCACGGCGTCGGAGCTTCTCGATTTGCACGGCCGTCTTTCTGGGCTCACGGCGGGCGAACTCAAGGTGCGAGTTCCCGCTTATCTCGAACTGGTGGGACTTTCTGCGCAACGCGACCTCCGGCTGCGCGGTTTTTCCAAGGGCATGCTGCAGCGCATTGGACTCGCGCAGGCCTTGATTCACGAACCGGAGCTCATTTTTCTCGATGAGCCCACTTCCGGCCTCGATCCCATGGGACGCCATCTTGTTCGCGACATCATCCGCCAGCAACGGGCTCGCGGTGCCACGGTATTTCTCAATTCCCACTTGCTCAGCGAAGTGGAAATCACTTGCGATACCGTGGTTTTCATCAAGCAGGGCGAAGTGATTGCTACGCGCGATTTACATTCCTCTCCAGAAGGCGAAATTCACATAGCCATTCGCGTCGGGCCCGTTGCGCCAGAAACCGTGGCCGGGTTATCGCAGTGGGCTTCGAGTGTTCAGCTCGCCCATAATCGCATTACGCTCTCTACAAAATCCATGGATGCACTGCCGGAGATTCTTCGCCACTTGGTTGGGGCGCATGTCGATGTGTACGAATTTACGCCGCAGCGCCTTTCTCTTGAAGATTCCTTCCTGAACATTATGGGCGAGGACCCAAGCTCGTGAACCAACTATGGATCATCACGCGCGTCACCTTCCTAGAGGCAGCGCGCCGCAAGATTCTCTGGACCGCGATGCTTGCCGCTGCTGCGTTCCTGGCGTTGTTCGGCACCGGCATGCATTATCAGACAAAAGATCTGCTCACCAGCCGGGACATTCCGCCGGTGCTACGTTATCAGATTCTGCTGACCATGCTGCAGGTCGGTCTGTACGCCATCGACATGCTCGCGGTAGTAATGACGGTGCTTACCAGTGTGGATACCATCTCCGGCGAAATCGCATCGTCAACCATCCACGCCATGGCGACGAAACCCATTGCGCGCTGGCAACTGTTACTTGGGAAATGGCTCGGCTTTGCCGCGATGATTGCGGCGTACATCGCGTTGACCTTCGGCGGAGTAATCGCGGTGGGCTATTTTATTGGCGGAGTTGTTCCGCACGGAGCATTGCAAGGCGCGCTGCTGGTCTATTTGGAATGTTTGGTGCTGCTCACCACGACGTTTTTCTTCGGCACGTGGTTCTCTACACTGACGAACGGTGTGATCGTGCTTGGTCTGCACGGACTGGCCTTCATCGGAGGTTGGCTGGAACAAATCGGCTCGGTCACGAAATCGCCGCGGCTAGTTATGGTGGGAATTCTCTCCAGCGTGATTATGCCGAGCGAAGGGATTTGGCGCCGCGCTTCCTACGTGATGCAATCCGCGATCGGCCGTAGCCTCGACTTTTCGCCGTTCACCACGCGATCCGCTCCTAGCGTGACTATGGTGGCCTACGCCGCAACGTACTTGCTGGTCGTCCTCGCGCTCGCCCTGTACCGCTTCCAGCACCGCGATCTCTGAATCACGACTCTTTGCTTCCGATTTTTGTGATCAAATCCTGCCGGGCACTGCAGTTACTGCGTACCCGCCGCGCCTTGGCTACCACAGGCCTGCTCTGCTGCTAGCTTCACGTCCGGATCCAGTTCGGCACTGCGCCAATTCTGCGTGGTGCACACTTGCCAGCCTTCCAGACCCAGCGCGCCGCGTAAATCTGCCCCGGCCAGGTTGGCTCCATCTAATTTCGCCTGGCGGAGAATAGCGCCGGTCATGATCGCACCGCGCAGGTCCGCATGGGTCAGGTCCGCTTCCAACAAAATCGTGCCTTTAATTTGCGCTGCGGTGAGGTTGGCGCCAATCAGCTTTGAGGCAGACATGTCGGTCTCTTCCAGGGAGGCCAGCGACATCATCGCGCCTTCTAATTTCGTATCGCGCAAATCGGCATGCGACAATTCCGTGCGCAGCATGTTGGCATTCCGCATATTCACGGAATACATGGTGGCGCGGGTGAAATTTGCCGTAGAGAGCATTGCGCCTTCCAGGTTCGCGTACGACAAATCCGCATTCCGGAAGTCCGCGCCTGCCAGCATCGCGCCTTGCGCGTCGGTAGACACGAGATTCGCTCTGGCGGCCTGCAGCTTGTCCAGCTTGGCCATGCGCAACACGCTTTCCCGCAGATTTGCTCCGCGGAAATCCGCTTCGGATAAGCTTGACCCTTCCAAGCTCGATCGCCACATCCGCGCATTGGCGAATGCTGCGCGAAAGCCGCGCGCGAAGCGTAGATTGATTTCGTTCAGCCTTGGCCCGGTAGCGTCCGTGGCGGGCGCTGAATCGCTGGTAGAAACATTAGAATTCAGAGTGGAAAACTTCTCTTCCGATATATCCGCATAAGGGCGGTAGCCTAGTGATTGAAAAGCCGTCGCCGCCCATCGCCGTGGGTCGCCTTTGCTGACGTCCGGCCGCACATTGGAATCCTGTGGCAGGCCCTTCAGCACGCCCAGCGAAAGGAACAGCAGCGCCAGTCCCACTGCGCCGGGAATGCGCAGAGCAGAGAGCACGTCATGCATGAATTGGGACGTGGTTTCGTCCGTCCAATCACCCGGACGTAAAACACGCGCTACCACACGAGGCACCGCGCAAGCTCCGCCGACCGCCAATGCCAGCATAAATAGTTGCAGCAACGTGCCGCGATAATCCTGCAGGACCAGATAGCGCAGCCAGAAGAAGAATAGTGTTGCCGGCACCGCCCAATACGCCAGCAGCACTGCCATCACGCTTTCCGCCAAGCCTTGTGGCGAACGCGGATCGCGGGACCACTTCAAATGTGGCCGGATTGGCCCCATCAAATACCATGGTCCATCTTTTTCGGCCGTTCGACCATCCGGGAACACCGCAGGAAGCGCACCCATGCTTCCCCACAACCGCAAGAGCAAAAATTGCAGTCGCAAGTACAACACAGTGAGCAGCACCGGCGCACCTAGATAAAATCCCTGCAGCGGAAGAATATTGGGTATCGACGAGACGGGAATCGCATTTTCGTCCAGCAGTAACCGGACATCTCGCGTCAGCGCCACAAGCCCGCACGCGCCCACGCACAACGTAATCAAAAACAAATAAAAACGCCGCGCGGATTGAGTGAACTCTTCGATCGTCTTGCCGCCATCGAGCACTGCCACCGCTTCCGGAAGTGTCGCATCGAACAAATTCGTTCCGCCCAGGCGTCCGGCCCATAAACCCTGCGTGCCATACAGATTCGCGCCCATTAAATTGGCGCCAGAAAATTCCGCACCCAACAGGTTGGAATCACGCAAATCCGCTTCGACCAGATTCGCCCCGCGCAGGTTGGCCATCGACAAATCGGAACCGCGCAGATTCGTCTTCTGCAGTTGTGCACCCTGAAGATTTACGCCGGTAAGGTCTGCGCCTGAAAGATTCGCACCATTGAAATCGCCGCGCGTTCCCTGTTGTCCCGCGCTTTCAACCCAAAGGCGGTGCTGGTCCAACGCTTCGGCAAATTCCAACAGATCCACCCGCAACATACGATGCTCGGCTTCCGGGTGAACTAATTCGGTCAATGTACTTGCCGGGATTTTCGGTTCTTCGCGGACTTCCGTAGCAGCAATGTCGTTTTGCTCATTGCTTTCCAGCTTTTCGGTTACAGGAGCCTGAGGGGCCTGAATTTCAAAATTGGGCAGATTGGGCGTTTCGGGTAACACGGGGATAAGGGCCTTCACTTCTGTTTCCATGGGGAATTGTATGGTTACGTCCTTTGCGCCTTGCGCCACCAGGCTTTCGATCATTTGCTGTTCCAGCAATGCCAGAATCTTGGCTTCGGTTTCGCGGTCGGGAGCAAAGGTGCCATACTCCGCCATTTCTTCAGGCGTTGCCAGACGCTCCACCGCGTCTCCCGGAATCAGGCTGAAACTCTTGGTATGTTCCGCCGGCATTTCCGGCATAGTGCTCTTCCTTGCCACCGCGAGCGGCAGCCGAACAGGGTCGTCCCGGCTGGGGATGTAAGCATCTTCTCGCATGGTGGCTGTGGAAATCGCCTGCCCCATAGTACAGGCGATGCTTGGTAGGCACGTCCCTAGTAAGGGTCTTACGCCGGATGGAATCTTCTGTGCCACCAAGATGCCGACGCCATAGATCGGGCGAACATTGGCGCAAAACGCTGTCCTGAGAACATTACGGCATAACAGCAGGGAGTTAAGCTGCTAGGGGTTTCTACTGCACGGTGGGAACTTCAGGGGGAACTTCAGGAGGGAACCGCTAGGTGGCCGCGGCACCGGTTAGGGCCCTACAACCTCTAGAGGCAAACTCTAGAGGCAAAAATTCAGCCGGGGTGTTCCGCTGAGGGGCCGATACACCCCGGCTATTCCTGCCCGCCTCCGCAGTGAGCGAGCAAGGAAATCCGTACAGCAAATCCAACGCAAACCTGCTTGGCGACTAAACCTCTTCGTTGTTGCGCAAAAACTCGTAGCGCTCAATGGCCGCTACGACACCCACGGAACCCTCGTCACGCGGTTCAGTGCGCTGCACTCGGCCCAGGCACCGGACGCGCACTGGACCTGCCAAGGTAATCTCGTTCGGTAATGTAAGAAGGATTTCAACAGGCGAACCCTCCTTCACGTCCTTGGATAGAAAGAAGTAGACGCCGCGGGAGCTTACATCGCGGGATTCAGTATCTGTTTCGCCAACTGCCGCGCCCGTAGTCCATCGAACCGTAAGCGGCAGTCGCATGGAAAAGCGCTGTGTTGTGCGGCGTTCGGAGCCTGTCAAAACGGACCTCCCTGATTGATGAGCTACTTTAGCCGGGGTATGACCAGAGAACAATAGGACTGGGGATTCAAATTCGGAGAGCGTGGAAAAAGTACGAATGTACTAGGACCCGGCGAATTTTTAGTACGTGGTGATCCAGTGTGTTGGTGACGGGTAGATCGGGCCGGCTGGCGTTTGGGAAGGCCTCAACCCTCAAAGGGTGAGCTACAAGCAGGTCGCCGTGGAGCTCCAACGACGACCTGTAACACCAGCAGCTTGCCTGCACAACGAGATTTCGAACGTATCATCGAACGGGTTGCGAGTTGCAGGTCGAACGCCCCTGTTTGTCCCTAGAACATGAATTTCAATGCTAACTGCACCACGCGCCCCGGCTGTGCCGCCTGAATCTGCCCGAAGTTTGGCGAACTGATGTCGTTGTCGGGCAGCCGGAAATTCACATTGTTGAAGATATTGAAAAATTCGGCCCTGAATTGCACGTTCATTGATTCGTGGATCGGGATGGTCTTCAGCGCGGAGAAGTCCCACTGCTGAAACGCCGGACCATTCAGAGTGTTTCGACCTACGTTTCCGAACTGACCAGCCTGCGCCTGCTGAAACGCTCCGGTATCGAACCAGCACTCCGGGGTGTGTACGGCCGCGCCACTCAACGGACACGTTCCCGTGCTCGGATTGCCAACGATGTTGGGCCGGCTGCTGAAGAATCCGGATATTTCCGGCGCACTCCCCTGCAGCGAAGGATTGCTGGAGTCGTACACGGTGAACGGCGTGTTGCTCATCAACGTGGTAATTCCATTCACTTGCCAGTTGCCAAGCACATGGCCATACCAGTTTTGCGGATGATTGAACCATGGCAGGTTCCACTGATAGCTGACAACAAAGCGGTGCCGCGCGTCGAACATAGACCGGCCATGCTCGGCGCGCACATCAAACGGATTCTGTGCCAGATCATTTTCCCCAGCCACGCTTTGCGACGCGGAGCCGGTAATGTTGAAGGTTGAGGCATCATCAAGCGTTTTCGAAAACGTATACGAAGCCAACATCGACAGTCCGTGGCTGAATCGCTTGTGCAGGCTGGCTTGCATCGCGTTGTAGGTTGAATTGGCGACTCCGGCAATCTCGCCTACAGACGAATATGTGCAGGGAGCCGTTCCAGTGATTGTACAACCGGAAAATAGCCGGCGTTGATCAGCATTGTTCTGCGTAGAGACGCCGGGAATATAGACGGCGGGATTGGCTTCGATGAAGCGCGGGAGTTTCGTCCCTTTGGTCCCGATGTAGCCAACTTCCAGCAACCAGTCGTTGCCAAAGGCTCGCTGGACATTCAGGTTCCAATCCTGCGCGTAAGGCAACCGCAAATTTGGGTCGAGTGTAAGCAGCGTCATCGGCTGGGCGAAGCTGCCGTTGAACGGATTCTGCCCATTATACGGATCGGCAAAATTAGGCACGCTGATCTGCGGCGTTTGTAAATACGGCGGCGCGCTGATCGGCGTCTGTAGCGGGCCGCCCTGCCCGGTGTAATAGGGATCATAGAAAATTCCGTAAGCGCTGGTCACCAGCCACCGGCCCTGCCCAGTGACATCCCACGCCAAACCCACGCGCGGCGCGAAGCCATTCCATTCCGTGGGGATTAAGCCTCTTGGCACGCCTTTATCTCCAGGATAGAGCAGGCCAGCCGGTGCCATCGGAAACACTGTTGACTGTTGGCCAGGAATCCACAAATTTTGCCGGTTATGTACTTCCGTGTACGGCGAGGGAACTTCGTAGCGCAAACCGTAGTTAATCGTTAGCCGCGAAGTTACTTTCCAGGTGTCTTGCGTATACAGGTTGAACGCATGACCTCGCAAGCCGCGCGTGAAGTCTCCGCCGCCCTGAAGGAAAAAAACCGGCTGTCCGAACAGGAAGCTTGCGAAGGAATTGCTGATCGGGAAAGTCGAGAATACGAAAAAGCCGTTGGTGGCGATGCCTTGCGTCACATTAATTTGATCGTATTGGTAACCGCCGCCAAATTTCAGCTGGTGCCGGCCGCGCACCCAGGTCATCGAGCCCGAAAAGTCGTAGGAATTCTGGTAGGTGTCACGCGGTCCGGTGATGGGGTCACCCACAGAGGCATAGCCCCCAACCTGCACGAAGGGTGGGCCAATCGCCGAATCCAGTGTCGGCGCATACGTGAAACCCAAACTGGCCGGATCGGTGTGATTCAAATGTTCGTCCAGCAAAAATTTGTTGCGGAGGTATGAGACCCGGAATATTCCCACCAGGGTCGGCGTAAAGGTGTGAGTCTCTTGGGCGACGAAATTCTGCGAACGTTGATCTTCGCCAACAGGAAATCCGGGAACGTTGGCGCCAGCCGTCGAAAGCGGATCAATCTGGGTTCTTTGCCCGAAGCTGTATCGGAAATTCAGCGAATCCCGCTCGGTCAGATAGTGATCCAGGCGCACGCCGAATTGATCGGTATTCCCGGTCAAAATTTGCGTGTCAACAAACGTAAATGGACCGGAATTCGCGTGTGGGTAGAAGGGCAACAAATTTTCTGAGATCGGATTCACGAACGGCAACTGGTTGTTGAGGATGGGCTGGGGCGGGGAGTTTGGGGGAACAAAGAAATTGAAGAGCTGGCCGTTCTGACTGAGTTGTCCCGTTGCGTTGTCGATGCACAATCCTTGTGAATTGAAGGAGCCATTGTTTACCGCACAGAGATCGGCAAAATTTCCGGTTCGCTCGGCGTCCGATGGTACGGTGGTCCGCGCAGTCTCGCCTTGGCGGTTGCGCAAGCCTTCGTAGTACGCGAAGAAAAAAGTCTTGTCACGTCTGATGGGGCCGCCAAACGTTCCGCCAAACTGATTTCTCTTCAGCGGCTCGACGCTATCGGCGAAGAAGCTTTTCGCGTCCATGACGTTGTTTCGCAGAAATTCCCAGGCGGACCCGTGAAATCCATTGCTGCCGGAGCGTGTGACGATATTCGTGGTTGAACCTGTACTGTGGCCAAATTCGGCGTTGGCCGTGTGCGTCAGGATACGAAATTCGGCAATGGCGTCCACAGGAGGCTCCAGGACGAATCCACCATCCACAGTGTTGAAATTATCGGCGCCATCGATCAGGAAATCGTTGGACTCGGGACGCTGCCCATTCACGGCGTAGGCTTGACCCTCGCGTGTCGTTCCGCCGGCTTCCACCAATCCTGGTGTGATGGGCACGACTCCAGGCTGCAACAAACCAAGCTGCGTAAAGTGCCGTCCGTTCAAGGGCAGATCCAAGACTTCGCGCTCGCCCACGGTCTTTCCGAGATTCGTCGACGTGCTCTCAATCACCAACGCGTCTGCGCTGACTTCGATTTGTTGCGTGGCGGTCCCCACCGTCAGTGAAATCGCCACGCTAGCGGTCTGATTTACGTCCAGCGAAATTCCTTCCTGGACATATTTCTTGAAGCCTTTGGCTTCGGCTTCCAAACGGTAGTGACCTACTGGCAATTCCACCAACACGTATGCGCCTTGCGAATCGCTGAAGGTTGT
This sequence comes from Candidatus Acidiferrum sp., assembly GCA_036491775.1. Lineage (GTDB taxonomy): Bacteria > Acidobacteriota > Terriglobia > Acidiferrales > UBA7541 > Acidiferrum. Next base: position 5 of record DASXBH010000136.1, on the reverse strand, counting down.
CCGCT
>DASXBH010000135.1:0-6170 GCA_036491775.1 Candidatus Acidiferrum sp. | reverse complement strand
AGCAGTTTCCTCCGCACACCACGAATAGGCGGCCAACACACGTGTTTCTCTTACGATACCCCATTCACATGCTCGCGAAAAGGCTTTAGAAAACAGCCGCAACCTGCGATCACATCGTGCAATTCGAACGCTCGCGCTAGGATTGGATTGTCGACCGCACGCTTAGAAATTGATTCTGCCAGAGAACTGGAAGCTGCGTGAACCAATGCGGGGCGCCATCGCTACTGGCGAACCGAAAGACGGATTCGCTGTTGCGGTCCAAAAGGGCAGCCCGTTTCCAGACGAATCAGTCGATTGGGTCGTAGTGTACTGGATATTATTGATGCCATTCTGCTGGAAGTTCGCATGGTTCAGCAGATCGAATCCTTCGGCCAGAATTTTGAGCGTGAAGCGCTCGCTAAGCTTGAACGTGCGCGCCACACTAGCGTCGACGACTTCTTGACCCGGTCCTCTAAATCCATTGAAAGGTTCGCCAGGCACCATGGAAAAGTTCACCGATGAAGTATCGAACACAGCGGTGTACGGTCTGCCGCTGGCTAAGGTCACCACCGACGCGAACGTGAAATCCCTAAGAGGATGCCACGTCGGCGACCACGCGCCATTCAGGACAAATCGCTGTGGCTGATCCAATTGCGACGGTCCTCGCTGACTCTTTTGATCGAATTGATTGTAGTAGCCCGTTCCTTGGTCAGTCGTTTTCGAAAGCGTATAGGCCAGTCCGCCACTGAACTGTGGCCCAGTGTAACGCCACGAGAGCACGAACGCGTTGTAGATTGAGTTTCCTGAATTGTCGATCGCATTGATCGTCCCAAAATTTGGATTCAAGATGCCGTCGATCGCCTCGTATTCCGGCACCACATATGATTTGCCATTAGGCAGCAATACCGTGGCAGTCGAGAAATTGCCGCCAAACGCCGGTTGCTGGCTTGGCGGAACTAGATTAAGGTCGAACCCAAAATTTCCGTTGGCTTGTCGCGTTACGCCATTAGAATTTCCAAGCAAAGCCAAGCCGTGACTATAGATGTAACCGGCCATCACCGCCATATGAGCGTTGAGTCTTCGCTCCACCGCCACATTGCCTTGCTCCACGTAGGGACTGCGAAAGCTGGGTGCAAATACGACGAGAGAAGGCGTCCCACCCACGCCAGTAGGAAATGCGGTCAAACTTGTGGGGTACGTCACGATAGGCGAATTATTTCCAAATCCCGGCCCCGTCGTAGCCAAAAATGGCCGCGAAATGCCATTCGACAAAAACGCCTGCGACACATCAAGCAAATCCTCTTGGATGTAAAACAGCCCAAAGCCTCCCCGCACCACTGTCTTGCTCTGCTCGTCGAGCGAATAGGCCAAGCCAAATCGCGGCGACACATTGTTCTTGCCATACGGAATTTTGCAGGTCATGGCGAAGCCTGGATTGCATACCGGTGGCTGCGGCAACACTTGCAGGTCGTAACGAAGCCCGTAGTTTATATTTAGCCGGCGCGTGGCGTGATATTCATCCTGCGCATACAACGAATACGTCGGTGAAGTAAACGTGGCCGTCGTCTGACCGAACGATTGGAGATACAGTTGGAAGCTGCCGGTCGCGACGTCGTTCAAGCTGGCGAACTGGTATTCACCCTTTGGACCATAAACAAAGTAGTCTCGGTCGCGGTTGATGTTAATGTCCGTGCCAAAGCGGATGGAGTGTTTCCCCAGCAGCCGTGTCACGTTATCTGCGAACTCGAATCGCCGGTCCGTCGTGGAGAGCTGAAACCGGTTCCCGCCAAACGCAAATCCGGTGTCGGGATTTTGTATCACCACCGAGGGGTTGGTGGCTGGGGAATCCGGCAAGTCGAAGTGATAGTCGTTGCCAAAGTGAAATCGAAACTCATTGATGAACGTTGGCGAAATTGTCGAAATAACCGTGAACTGCGCAAAGTGACTAGTGGCTCCATCGGTAAGAGATAACCCATCCCCCGTGGAAGTTGGTGTGTTGAAATAGCCGTGCGGGCTCCGAAACCGTTGATAGTTATATGTCGCCGTGAAACTATTTCTCGGCGTCAGCAAACCGCTGAGTTTTATAAAGCCGGTATTCTGATTGAACGTCCGGGGAAACGAACCTGAACCCGCTTGCACCTGGGCAGCAAGCGCCGGGTTGGCGGCAAAGAACGCTGCAGGATCCGTAAGACCAACCAACGCAGGCGTATTGTTCACCGTAATCGGCTCGTTGCGGACCTGCCCTTCGTAATTCCCCAGAAAAAACAGCCGGTCGTGGATGATTGGGCCGCCGAAGGTTCCTCCAAACTGCTGTCTCCGGTTGGTGGGCTTGGGAATTCCTTGTTGCTTGTTTATGGAATCGTTGGCATTCAGTGCGGAGTCGAGGATGTAGTAGTAGCCATCACCGTGGAACTCATTCGTGCCGCTCTTCGTCACCGTATTTACGATGCCGCCACCCGCTTGGCCAAATTCCGCTTCATATCCCGTGCTGGACACTTGGAATTCCTGCACCACATCTTCGCTGAACTGAAACGGAATGCTGGTGCGGCCAATTTGCTGTTCGAAGAAAGCGTTGTTGTTGTTGCTGCCATCCACCATGTAGTTGTTAAAGTTGCCAGCCAGGCCGTTGAAACTCACCATGCCAAAGTCGCCGTCTGTGGTGGCCCCAGGAGTCAGTAAAACGAAATCGGTAAAATTCCGCCCATTCAGTGGCAGATTTTCAATGCTTCCTTTATCCACAACGCTGCTCATCGCCGATTGGGTCGGATCCACAAGTGGCGCCTCGGCATTTACGCTGATCGTTTCGGTAACATTGCCAATCTTCAACTGTGGTTGCACCGACGAGGTGCTGCCCACACGCACCACCACGTGCTTAATTTCGTCTTTCTCAAAGCCATCTTTCCTGATTTCGACGGTGTAAACGCCCGGCGCAACATACGCCAACACAAAATGGCCATCGAATTCGCTTTTTACGGAGGCCGCAATGTTGGTGGTCTCTTCCGTCGCGGTGATTTCCGCTCCAGGGACAACCGATCCCGACGAGTCGCTTACCGTCCCCTCGATGCGGCCTGTTCCGGCGCCCGCTTGCGCGCAGGTCAAACTCGCTGCAGTCAAGCTTGCGAGTAGTGACGAGAATACGAGTAAAGACACACGTAGACGCTGCATCGGATTTCCGAAATCGAATTTCATAGACCTTCCTAGCTTCTGCGGATTCGCACGTGAGACAGAAAAAAAGAAATGACGGATGCGAATGTTACGGGACTGTAACGTATGTTGCAGAAACGCGTCAAGCCTTTGAACGTTGGAAAACGTGGAAAAATGACCGCAATCTGAAGGTTTTTTCAGTTAAAGAGATTTATTGTTGCATGTTTTGGCCAAACACTGCCCTTCTCTTCTTCGACGTCTTGCACAATATGTTGCGCCAAGCTCAATACTCTCGTCTTGCCCGCCGCCCGCGCTCGGCAATTTCCTCGATTAGCGGAGCCCCGCGCCATGGCGCACAAACTTTCCGTGTAGCGTTGCGAGTAAGTTCAGTTCTCCACAGCTACGATGTGTGATACAAGGTGTCTCATTCGGGAGGACTCCACTGTGGCTACTCGCAACAAGAATTCCATCAATCGCCGCAACTTCTTGAAAAGGGCCGCCGCCGGCGCCGCGGCGATGAGCGCAGTCCCGAGCCTTCCCGCTGCTTTGGCGACCCCGGTTGCTGCCAAGGTACCTGCCGCAATTCCGATCTCTCCCGAGGCCGAACTTCCCTCTTCACCCGCAGAAATCCTGACCACCGATCGCAGCGGCTCTGATTTTATGGTCGATGTCATCAAGTCTCTCGGCATCGAGTACGTTTGCGCCAATCCCGGTTCAAGTTTTCGCGGTTTGCACGAATCCATCATCAATTACGGCGGCAATCGTTCGCCCGAGTTCATCACCTGCTGCCATGAAGAATCATCCGTCGGCATGGCGCACGGCTACGCCAAGATCGAAGGCAAACCTCTGCTGGTCATGGCGCACGGCACGGTTGGTCTGCAGCACGCAGCCATGGCCGTCTACAACGCCTACTGCGATCGTGTGCCGGTCATGATCATCGGCGGTAATCTGATCGACGCTACCAGCCGCATTTCCCAAGTGGAATGGGCCCACAGTGTTCAAGACGCCGCTTCCATTCTGCGCGATTACGTTAAATGGGACGATCTACCCATTTCTCTGACGCATTTTGCTGAATCCACGGTTCGCGCCTACAAAATGGCCATGGCTCCGCCGATGCTGCCGGTGCTCCTTATCGTCGATGGTGAACTGCAAGAGAACCCCATTCACGCCGACGCACCCTTAAAAGTGCCCAGGCTTACGCCGACGGCACCCCCGGTGGGCGATTCGGGCGCCGTCGAAGAAGCCGCGAAGCTTCTGGTATCTGCGCAAAATCCTGTTCTCATCGCAGGCCGGTCTGCACGCACGCCCGCGGGCATCACCTATCTCGTAGAGCTTGCCGAAACCTTGCAAATTCCCGTTATAGATCAAATGGATCGCATGAACTTCCCCACCCGCCACCCGCTCAACCAGACAGAGCGCAGCCGAGAACTCATCTCCGCCGCTGATGTAATTGTTGGCCTTGAGGTCAACGACTTCTGGGGTGCGGTTCATTCCTTCCGCGACCAACTGGAACGAACATCTCGCCCCATCGCGCGCTCCGACGCCAAAACGATTAGCATCAACTCAGCCAATCTCTTCGTGAAAAGTAATTATCAGAATTTCCAGCGCTATCCCGAGGTGGATATTGACATTCCTGCCGACACCGAAGCCACTCTGCCTTCACTCACCGAAGCGGTGAAACGCAATCTCGACGCCAGCCGCAAATCGGCTCTGAGTGACCGTCGCGCCAAACTCGCCGCTGCCCATGACGAGACGCTTCAGCGCACTCGCGATGCTGCCGCATTTGCGTGGGACGCCAGCCCAGTCAGCACAGCCCGCCTTTCGGCAGAACTCTGGAATCAAATTATGGATGAAGACTGGTCACTCGTCTCCACCGTCGGCTTCCTCAGCCGCTGGCCACTTCGCTTGTGGAATTTCGAAAAGTCGTATCACTACATCGGTGGAGCAGGAGGCTACGGCATCGGCTACAATGCTCCCGCCTCGGTCGGCGCAGCGCTGGCCAATCGTAAGTACGGCCGCCTCACCCTGAATATTCAGTGCGACGGCGACCTGATGTATGCCCCCGGAGTTCTGTGGACCGCAGCGCATCATCGCATTCCGCTGCTCACCGTGATGCATAACAATCGCGGCTATCACCAGGAAGTTATGCAGGTGCAGATCATGGCCGACCGGCATAGCCGCGGCATTGATCGCGCCAAGATTGGCACCACGCTCACCGATCCTCACATCGATTTCGCCAAACTCGCGCAAAGTATGGGCGTGTACGCCGAAGGGCCCATTGCAGATCCTCAAGATTTAGCGCCGGCGATCACCCGGGCCATCCAAGTGGTGAAACGAGGCGAGCCCGCGCTTCTCGATGTCGTCACCCAACCACGTTAACGAGAAACCATGACCACTTCCATTCCGATTGCCTCAGAAAAACTAAAATATGCGGCACTCACGCTCTTGCTAGTCTTTACGTGGTCCTCTCGCTTGCACGCGCGCCCTGCGGCGGATCCGCAGAATGGCAAAACGGTTTTCGAAAAGTTGGGCTGCTTCCGCTGTCACGGCAGCGCTGGCGAAGGCATGTCGCAACCATCCTCGACAGGCAAGGATTCCGGGCCGCCAAAAATTGCGGCCACCCATCTGTCGCTTCAAGATTTCGTGCACACTGTCCGTCAACCGAAGGGCCAGATGCCACCGTTCGGGCCCAAGCAAGTGTCTGACGCAGAACTCGCCGACGTTTATGCATTCCTGCAATCGGCATCTTTGCAGCCGAAGATCGAACTGCCCGCCTCCACCAACCTGCAAAATGGCGAACATCTTTACGCGGCTTTTGGTTGCTACGAGTGTCATGGTTACCAGGGGCAAGGGTCGGTGCAAACCGGTGGCTCACGGCTCGGTCCACCACAGATTCCGTTCTCCGGCTTTGTCTCTTACGTCCGCCAACCTGCCGGACAAATGCCGCCGTATACGGTCAAGGCAGTTTCCGACGCGCAACTTGCCGACATCTATAGCTTTTTGCAATCTCGGCCGCAGGCTGCGCCAGCGAAATCGATTCCGCTCCT
>DASXBH010000134.1:0-8850 GCA_036491775.1 Candidatus Acidiferrum sp. | reverse complement strand
AAAGGCGTTCACCGCGCAACTCACCGCGCTCCTATTATTGGCTTCCTATCTCGGCCAGGTTCGCGGGAAGCTGGCACCGGAAGCGGCGCGGAAGTTAATGCTCGAGTTCACGCAGATTCCGCACAAGATCGAGAGCGTGCTGCAGGTGGACGAGACTGGCTTCTATGAAACTTTGGCACGCCAGTTCTTCCGCACCACAGACTTCCTTTACCTCGGCCGTGGAATACATTATCCGATCGCACTCGAAGGCGCCCTGAAACTGAAAGAAATCTCGTACATTCACGCGGAAGGCTATCCGTCGGGCGAAATGAAGCATGGTCCCAACGCTCTGATCGATGAGAACCTGCCGGTCGTGGTGTTGGCGACTCGGGACGAGTCCGACCCGTCTTCAATGACGCTGTACGAGAAGAGCGTTTCGAACATCAAGGAAGTGAAGGCTCGCGATGGCATCGTGATTTCGCTGGTAACCAAGGGCGATCATCTTGCCAAAGAAGCCTCGGACCACATCATTGAATTGCCTCCGGCGCCCGAACTCCTGTCGACCCTGTTGGAAATTGTCCCGCTGCAATTGCTGGCGTATCACATCTCCGTACGACGCGGGTGCGACGTGGACCAACCGCGCAATCTGGCGAAGTCCGTCACCGTAGAGTAACCCTCTGCATAAGCCTGCATGGCGGTCATGACTGAGTCCAACCGATGTCTGGATTACAATATTCGCATGCAAATCTGCCGACCTTCCTTCAGGCCTTTAATAATCCTCTTCTACGCGCTGGCTGCTGCCGGCGCACTGCGCGCTCAACCCGCAGTTCATCGCGAAATTGCTATCACCATTGACGATCTTCCCGCTGCCAACGACATTTCCATGACCGGCGCGGAAATTCTGGACATGACCGCGAAGCTCCTCAACACGCTGCGCGAGCAAAAAGTTCCTGCAGTCGGGTTCGTCAACGAACGGAAACTGTATCGATTCGGCGAAGTGGACGATCGCATCAAAGCGTTAAACCTATGGCTGGACAACGGGTTCGAACTGGGCAATCACACCTTCAGCCACTATTCGCTGAACCAAGTGGGCCTTCAAAAGTGGGAAGATGATGTGGTGCGCGGCGAGGTTGTCACCAAGCTGCTCCTCGCGCAGCACAAAATGAAACTCCGCTATCTACGACATCCCTATCTGGAGACCGGCCGCGACCTGCAAACACGCCGCGAGGCGGACGCCTTTCTAGTGCAGCGAGGCTACCGAATCGCGCCAGTTACCATGGACGCCTGGGACTGGATGTATGCGGGAGTCTACGAAGATGCGCGGACCCGGGGAGACTCGGCACTGCAGAAAAAATTGCTAGACTCCTACCTGGTGTATACCGCGACAGTTTTTGAGTACAACGAGAAGCTATCCCGTGACCTAATCGGCTATGAGCCCAAACAAATCCTGCTGCTCCATGGAAACTGGCTAGAAGCCGACCACATCGGCGAGTTGCTGGATCTGCTGCGAAAACGTGGCTACCAGTTTGTGAGCCTGCAAGACGCGTTAAGCGACGGAGCATATAGCATGCCCGATGAGTATGTGGGTGAAGAAGGAACCGGTTGGCTTGAACATTGGGCCATTACCCGGGGGCAGCCGCTAAAGAATACGCCGGTATTTCCACAATGGGTCCTCGACCTGTCGAAGGCGTTGCCGCACCCGCCTCCCGAACCACCTATTTTCTGACCGGCGTCACAAACGTGACTATCGAGTTTCCGATACAATAAGCGTATGCGGCTCCGCTGGTTCTCCCCCCTCATCCTACTGACGTTTTTCAGTCTGACCGCTCAAACCAATGCGCAGACAGCGAGTCTGCGCGAGGTCCATGCCGAGGGCCTGAAAATCCTGACTGAGCCGCAAGCCATCTCGCTTTCCGGATTGGCTCCAGGCGCGCAAGTTGGCCGCAAGGAACTCCAGGACGCCGCCGATGCGCTGGTCCGTTGTGGATTGTTCGCCAAGGTGAATTACAACTTTACAACTCGGAACGACGGCGTAGTCGTAACATTTCGTCTTGAGGAAAATCCGCGGCTGCCCGTTTACTACGACAATTTCCCGTGGTACGCAGATTCTGAATTGAATGCAGCAATCGCCAAAGATTTGCCGTTCTATAACGGCACATTGCCCGCCGCAGGAGCAGTCGTCGATCTCGCCGCCAACTCCCTAAAAAATTTGCTGGCCGCAAAGGGAGTGGATGGCGCGATCGAACACTTGGTGCTAGCTAGCCCGCTCTCCGATGGGTCCGTTCAAGAGTTCCGCATCGACGGCGTGGCGTCGCAAATTGGCAGTGTGGAGTTCAGCGACCCGCAATTGACCTCGTCTCCCGCAGTTCAACAGCACCTTTCCGAGATTCGTGGAAAAGCATATTCGCGCATGGCCATTGATTTATTCCTCGCGGAGCAAATCCGGCCCATCTATCTCCAAGCTGGTTTCCTGAAAGCCGTCGTGGGCCCGGCTGAGGTAAGGCTCTCCGGAAATCCCAACCAGAAGTTACCCGAGCAAATTCCGGTGTACGTCCCAAGTCAGGCTGGACCGCTATATCACTGGAAGGGCGTCGAGTGGCATGGCAACACCATGCTTTCCACCATTACGATGACGAATGCTTTGGGGCTAAAACCCGACGACGTCGCCAACGGCATGGCAATTGAGGGTGGCTTGGACCGGATTCGCGAGGAATACGGTCACCTAGGGTATCTGGAAGCAAAGCTGGATGCGGTTCCTGCCTACGACGACACGGCGCACACCGTCTCCTATTCGGTGTCGGTAACCGAGGGCAAGCAGTTCCGCTATAACGCCATGACCATCTCCGGCATTTCACTGGCCGGGGAACGGATGATTCGGGATGGCTGGCCACTGAAACCCGGCGATGTCTTCGACAAAAAAATCTTCGACCAGCTGCTGACCAACCTGGAGCTGCATCATCAAGTAGTTTTCAAGGATTTGCCGCTGCACTATGAAACGGTCGGCCACTGGCTACAGACCGACCCGGAAAAAGGAACGGTCGACGTACTGCTTGACTTCAAATAGCACTGCGGCGCCTTTGCAAGCAAAATCGCACAATCCTACTGCCCTTCCCGCGTTGAGATACCAGCTTCGTCGATCTCCGTTCGTGCGGCGTCTGCGATATACTCGGTAAGCTATGAAATCGCTTGTAAATATCCACACACGTGATGAGTCGATGCATCTGGCGGATGCCAAGGAACAGTCGCTCTTCGCGAAATTGGCGGAGTTGCCGTCGGTAATTGTGGCCCTGTCCGGCGGCACGGATTCCGCGTATCTGGCCTGGGCTGCCCATCAGGTGCTCGGCCCCAAGGCCCTCTCCGTTACCGCGCTATCGGCAAGTTATTCGGCTTTTGATCGCGAACAGGTGGAGCTGTTTCTACACACGACCGGCGTGAATCACGAATTCATCGAAACTCACGAACTCGAGAATCCTGCCTATCGAGCGAACGAAGCGGATCGCTGCTACTTTTGCAAAGACGAACTGTTTTCAGTATTAGACGAATTGGCGGAGACACGGCAAATTGGCAAAGTGGCCTATGGCGTCAACGCCGACGACACCTCCGACTTTCGCCCCGGCCATCGCGCCGCCGCCGAGCATCGGGTCTTAACACCGCTGCTCGACGCCGACCTGCATAAGCTGGAAATTCGTCACCTTTCGCAACGGGCAGGTTTGCCCTCGTGGGATCGCCCCGCCTCGGCATGCCTGTCCTCACGCATCCCCTACGGTACCGAAGTAACGCCAGAGCGCCTCTCCATGGTGGAACGCGGCGAGGCAGCGCTTCGTGGCCTGGGATTTCGCCAGTTCCGTGTCCGCCTTCACGATAAGCTGGCCCGCGTGGAACTGTCCCCGGACGAAATGTCCCGCGCTCTGACGCCAGCCATGGCAGCAGCCATGGCGGAAGCCCTAAAGGCAGCTGGATTTGCCTATGTCGCCCTGGACTTGGAAGGCTACCGGCAAGGCTCACTTAACGAAACACTTACCAAGGCAGCGGGAACATAGTCTCCTCACTTTGCGTATTCTCTAGTAGGAGGGCCCGGAAGGCCGGGCAGACAACTATGCTCTCTCGCACAATGGCGTTTACCAGTAAAGCCGCCCTGGCAGGGGCGCTCCTCCTTGCACCTGTCCTCACCTTCGCGGCCGACAATACATTTGAACGCACCTATACGGTATCGGGCCCAACCCGCCTGGACTTGAGCAACGGATCTGGCAGCGTAGATATTCGTGGGAGTTCCGACGGCAAAGTTCACATTCGCGGCAAAGTGACTGCGGGATGGTCGCTGTTTGGCAATGCGGACAAAAATGTCGGGGAAGTAGCTGCGAATCCACCCGTTGAACAAAGTGGTGACACCATCAGGGTCGGCAAAAATTCTTCGTGGCTAAAGAATGTAAGCATCGACTATCAGATTGAAGTGCCGCACGAAACGGAAATTGACGCTGGTGTCGCTTCTGGCGGAGTCACCATCGACAACGTTCGAGGCCCAGTGAAAGCCTCCTCGGCTTCAGGCTATCTGCATATCTATAGAGTGGAGCGCGACACTCAGGTTTCGGCCGCAAGCGGCTCCATCGACGTGTCGTCCATTGGCGGATTCTTAAAAGTCTCTAGCGCTTCGGGGGATATCGTGCTCGCCGACGTAAAGGGCGCTGTGAACGTGAATGCGGCGTCTGGCTCCATTCGCGTCACAAAACCCGGTGATCGTGTAGATGCTTCGGCTGCGAGCGGCTCCATCGACATCGAAGGAGCACAGGCAGACTTGAAGGTTCATGCCATCTCAGGATCGGTTAATGTGAGCGGCGATCCAGGCAGCAATCGCCTCTGGGAATTGAAGTCGGTTTCGGGGTCTGTCGATTTGCACGTGCCGCCAAGCGCCAGTTTCCTGTTTTCCGCGGAGGCTACTTCGGGAGACATTCGCACCAATATTCCCGTCATTATCGAAGAGCAAGGCAAGCACTCGCTGCGCGCCCATGTGGGTAACTCGTCGAGCCGCATTGAAGTCCATACCGTCTCTGGAGCCATCAACGTCCACGGCGGCGCGTAAAAGCCCGGTAAGAAACGTCCGATCACCTATTCCTACAAACTGATTTCAGGCTGATACAATACGGTTGTGGCACAACTATATCTTCGTATCTGGCTCCCAGCAGCCTTCGTTGTGGCCGCAACTTCTTTCTCACCGGCGGCCCGCAGTCAGGATGCGCCTCACCCGGCAAAACCAGCGGAATCTGGAGCTCCGAGCAAATTAACCCCCAACGCAAATCCGGCCGCCGCGGCCATACTGGAAAAACAAGACCTGCAACGTGCAATTGACAGCGCCGAAAACGACCGCGCAGCGTTGGTTCGCAATCTTGAAGAGTTCCTAAAGAAATATCCAGAGTCCTCGCAACGTTCCCAGATTTATCGTGCGATTGTGGAATCGAGCCTGCAGTTGCAGGACTATCCGCGAGCAATGAACTATGCGGAGCGCATGGTATCGCTGAAACCAGACGATGCCTCGATCACCCTGCTGTCCATTCAACTTTTGGAGCGATACGGCGACGCAGCAGGCTGGGCGCGCGCGATTTCCTACTGCACTCGGGTAATGGATCAAATCGAACGATCTCCCATTACCGACAAGTCTCCACACGTTTCGCAACAGGATTGGGAAAACGAAAAGAAGCGCAACAAGTCTTCCTTGCTGTTGGTACGTGGCCGCTTATACCAGAAGACCAACGATCTGTCCGATGCGATGAGGGATCTACAGGCCAGTTATTCCTTGACTCCTAGCGCGGCGGCGGCGCAGCGACTGGGCGAAATCGCCGAGTCGAAGAAAGACGCGAACGCCGCAATTCTAGAATATGCGCGGGCGTTTGCGTTGGCAGATGGTACAAATGGCGCGCCCTCGCGAATCGAGATGCGGAGAAAAGTGGGTAACGTATGGCGACTTGCACATGGCGGCTCCGAAGACGGCTTGGGAGATTATCTGCTGCGCGCAATCGATGACGTTGCTGCGGCCACTGCCCCACCGAAGACTGCGCGAAACGCCGGGCGCAAAGATCCGTACGACTTCATTTTGCGCAAGGCAGATGGCTCGCCGTTTCCGCTGGCCGAAACGAAAGGCAAAATCGTCGTGCTCAATTTCTGGGCTACGTGGTGCGGGCCCTGTCGCGAGATGGAGCCGCATTTCGAACGGATGGCGGCACGCTTCTCGGCTAACAAAGACGTACTTTTTTACGCGATGAATTGCGACGAAGACGAAGGCCTGGTGGCAAATTATCTTCAGGAAGAAAAACCAAAGGTCATGGTCCTATTTGCTGACGGGTTGGAAGCAGCGCTGCGTATCGATTCCTTCCCTACCACGGTGATTCTGGATCGATCCGGAAAGATTGCGTTTCGCAAAGAAGGTTTCGACCCAGACACAGTCGACAAGGTGTTAGCTGAAGCTGTCGAACGCGTCATACAGGCTGGGCAAACGCCAGCGACCGACTCGGCCGCGTCCCTATCGCACTAACTGCCTGTGGCTTTCGCCTGTGGGAACTGCCCCGACACTTCCTTCGCTGCCACTATCGTGTTCACGTGAATCTGTATAGTGTCTTCCACGCGCCTGGCGTAACCTCCTGCCAGCGTGGTGACCACCGGAATACCGCGTCGCCGTGCCTCCACGAAAACCTCTCGGTCTCGAGCCTGCAGGCCCTTCATGGTGAGCGACAGGCCTCCTAATTGGTCTTCGCGATATGGATCAGCTCCACCAACATAAAACACCATGTCTGGCTGGAAGTGATTCATCGCGTCTGTTACCGCCGGCAGGAGCGTGTCAAGGTATTCGTCATCTTCCACTCCGTCCGCCATATTGAGATCGATATTCGATGGCGGCTTGTACGCAGGATAGTTGTTGAGTTGGTGGATGGACAGCGTGAACACCGAGTCATCTTTGGCAAAAATAGCAGCCGTGCCATTTCCGTGGTGAACATCCGTATCAATCACCATCGCTTTGGCGACGCGCGACTCTGACTGCATTTGGCGAATCGCCACGGCAACGTCGTGAATCGCGCAAAAACCTTCTCCATGCCCCGCATGTGCGTGGTGAAAGCCGCCCCCAATGTTGCAGCCAAAGCCGTCGCGAAGAGCTGACTCAGCGGCGAGAATGGTTCCGCCCGCAGCCAGCCAGAAGGCCTCGACCAGTTCTACCGAGTACGGAACTTCCAATTTCATAATTTCACTGAGCGTCAGCGTGCCGTTCTTCAGTTTGGAGATCCAGTCCGTCGTGTGCACTCCAGCCAGTTGCGCTTCCGTAGCCGGCTCGGGACGCAAATAATCGTCTTTGCAGGCAATGCCATCGCTCACTAACTTCTCGGCAATCAAACGAAATTTTTGCGAGGGAAATACGTGAGCGCCGAGATGCAAATCGTAGCGCTCGTGGTAAACCAATTTGAACGGCAACATGGAGATGCTTTAGTTTTCGCGTTCGAGGATGAAATCGGGGACAGTCTGCAAAGCGCGGGCGTATTCGGAATCGCCACTGCCGTTAATGCATTCCTTGGCACGCCGTGCGTAACTATGTGCCAGATTGCGAGCGCGGTCCAGCGCGCCAGAGTCACGAACCAGCGCCACCAGCTTTTCCGGCTGCACCGAGTGGAATTCTTTCTCTTTTAATACCTGTGCCACCATTTCCCGCGCTTCCCGGTGGCCGTTTTCCATGGCATAAATCAGCGGCAGTGTAACCTTGCCTTCCTTCAAATCGCTTAGAACCGGTTTACCCAGCTGTTCGCTAGACGCCGTAAAATCCAGAAGATCATCCACTAACTGGAAAGCCAAACCAGAATAGCGACCGTATTCAGCCAGCGCTTCCTCGTGAGCAGCATCAAAGCCGCCGAGCACCGCACCCAGGCGAGCGCAGCCGCTGAACAGACATGCAGTCTTATACGTCGCCAATTTCAGCGCGTCTTCTTCAGTCACATCCATGCGGCCGATCTTCGCCAGTTGGATCAGCTCGCCTTCCACCATCTTCTGGGTCAGGTCGATAAGAATATCTAGAACGTGAAAGTTGCGCTCTTCCAAAGCGATCTGGAACGACTGCATGTATAGCCAGTCGCCGGAAAGCACGCTGCGATGATTGCCCCATCGCGAATTGGCAGAAGGCCGCCCACGGCGCGTGTCGGCGCTATCGATGACGTCGTCGTGAATCAGCGTGGCGCTGTGCAGCAGTTCGACTACTGCCGCCAGCCGCACGGCGCTGCGCGTCTCGCTTCGATTCCCATTGGCATACCCGTGGCATAGCAGCAGCAACGCAGGACGCAAGCGTTTCCCGCCGCCACCCAGCAAATAGCTCGTTATCTCGGAAACAGGCTGGTAGGCCGACGCGCTTTGCCGGGACAATTCCTGCTCGACCTTGACAAGGTCTTCACGCACCAAGTCAAAAATCCCTTTGACTGTCAGTAACGCTATGGCCGCCTCCGCGCCCGCTCCCTGGTTAGCGGGACACCACGACCGGGGGTACTTTCGGCCGGGGCAGTTGAAAGAACCGCCGGAAATTCTCCGTCGTCGTATTGGCGATTTCTTCTGCCCCCAAGTCTCTCACAGTTCCAAGGACCTTTGCTACCTCGGCCACATAGGCGGGCTCATTTCGCTTGCCGCGCCAGGGCTGTGGCGCCAGGTAGGGAGAGTCCGTTTCAATCAAAATCTTCTCTAACGGCAAAACTTTCGCAACGTCGCGAATTGCCTGAGCCTTTGGATACGTCGAATTACCAGCAAACGATATCAAAAAGCCCATATCGAGGCCGCGCTTCGCGTCTTCAAGAGAGCTTCCGAAGCAATGTAAAATGCCGCCCAATCCTGTGGGCTTCCAGGCGTCTTCCATGA